>JAAZLP010000475.1 GCA_012799265.1 Phyllobacteriaceae bacterium
GACTACCGCCCGGAAATCGGCCAGATCGAAGCTTCGGGTGCGACCACCCTGGTGATCTACGGCTATGAAAACTCTGGTGGCGGCACCATCCTGAACCAGGCAGTGGAATCCGGCTCGTTCGACCTGTTCATGGGCGGTGACGGTATGGCCGGTGACGCTCTGCTGGCTTCGCGCAACGCTGCTGATCTCGAAGGCATGATTCTCACCCAGGCCGCTGCGGCCCAGGGCCCGGCTTATAGCGCTCTCGATGCCCTGACCTCGGCTGTTGGCCAGGATGTCAACGGCACCTATGTGACCAACTCCTACGACGCCGTGTTCCTGCTGGCTCTCGCCATCGAAAAATCGGGCTCTACTGACCGCGACGGCATCTCTGCCGCTCTGCGTGAGATCGCCAACGCTCCGGGCGAAACCATCCTCCCGGGTGAATGGGCCAAGGCCAAGGAACTCATCGCTGCTGGCCAGGATATCAACTACGAAGGCGCCTCCGGCTCCATCGAGTTTGATGAAGTTGGCGACGTGGCCGGTGCCATCAACCACTGGATCATTGAAGGTGGCCAGTCGGTCGACAAGGGCCTGATCGAGTAGCTTGGTGCCTTCTGACGCTAAGCGTCAGCGAAACGCTCCAGTGGAGCGTTTCGAGGCAGCAAGGCCCGCAGCGCTATGCGCGAAGGGCGGTCACCATTTTATGCGGCCCGGGGCTTCCCCGGGCCGCTTTGTTTTGGGGAAGCGCAAATGGCCGACGACGATACGTTGAAATTCTACGCCGAGAACGCTGCCACCTATGTGCAGCACGCGAGCGGCAATCCGTCCCCGCAGCTCATTGCCTTTGCGGACGCCCTGCCGCCCAAGGCACGGGTGCTGGAGCTGGGGACCGGCAGCGGCAGGGACGCGGGCTACCTGCTCTCCTGCGGCTTTGACGTCGAACCGAGCGACGCCTCACCCGAACTTGCCGCCGAGGCGCAGCGCCTGCTCGGGCGGCCGGTACGGATCATGCGCTTTGATCAGTTGGAGGCCATGGATAGCTATGATGGCGTCTGGGCCAGCGCGAGCCTGCTCCATGCGCCGGCCAGCGAACTCAGCAGCGATCTCACGCGCATTCATCACGCCCTCAAACCGAGCGGTCTCTTCGTCGCCAGCTTCAAGGCCGGAACAGGCGAAGGCCGGGATAGCTTCCGGCGCTATTATAACTACCCGGATGCCGAAACGCTGATGGCGCATTATCGGGACGCGGCGGACTGGGCGGCGTTGGACCTCAAGACGATGAGTGGCAGTGGCTACGACAATCTGCCAACGGAATGGCTTTGGGTCACCGCGCGACGGTAAAAGCGTCCAAAAAAACAAACCCGGCAGTTTCCCGCCGGGTTTGAAATCTCAGACTACCCTTGAAACCACCTAGCTGCTCTTTACGGTTTCCGGGATGAGCCCCTTGGGCGCGTAGCGGAGGGCGATGGTGATGACCACGCCGAGGACGAAGACGCGCATCTGCAGCGCACGGCTGTCGATCTCGGGAATGGCGCCCCAGCCCAGTTGCTCGGTGATGACCGAGAGATTGAGGAAGATCATCTGCGCCAGCGGATCGGAAATGATCCAGACGATGTAAATCAGGAAGGCCCCCAGCACGACGCCCCAATTGTTGCCGGCGCCGCCGACAATGACCATCACCCAGACCATGAAGGTGTGGTTGATCGGCTGGTAGCCGGACGGGTCGAAGATCTGGGTGAAGGTGGCGAGCATGGCACCGCCAATACCCATCAGGATCGAGCCGAAAATGAAAAGCTCGAGCTGGCGACCGGTGACGTCCTTGCCCATGGAGCCGGCGGCAATATGGTTGTCGCGGATGGCACGCATCATGCGCCCCCACGGACCACCATAGGCGCGCTGCACAAGGAAGAAGGCACCGATCAGAATGACCACGGAGAGCACAAGGAACATCACGCGGGCATAGACGAAGCTGTCCGGGATCGAGAAGCCTGCCGCCTGGAGCTGCTGCGGCAGCGGCGTCGGCCAGGGCATGGGCGAGACCGTCATGGTTCCGCGCGTCAGCCAGTCCATGTTCTTGATGAGCGCCCGCAAAATCTCGGAAATGCCGATGGTGGCAATGGCGAGATAGTCCGTGCGCAGACCAAGGCTGATCTTGCCGATATAGAAGGCAATGACCGCCGAGACGAGACCGCCAAAGGCCCAGCCCAGCACTGGATGGAGCCCGAGACCACCAACGAAACCGGCGGTGGATTCGATATAGGCCGCGGCCGGATCGATCTGGGTACGATAGATGATGTAGCCGACAAACCAGGCCAGCGCGACGACAGCGGTGCGCCACTTGCCGGTGATGCCGATGCGGTCAACGCGGCGCGCGAGCAGAACCAGCGCGACGGCGACGGCGAAGGCAGCCAGCACGCGACCCAGCATCATCGGGCCATCGCTCTCCCAGAAGGCCATATTGACCGGATAGGAAAGGAAGACGGTCGAGGCGCCGCCCACCATGAGGAAACCCATGATGGCGAAGTTGAAGAGCCCGCCATAGCCCCACTGGATATTGAGACCCAGCGCGATGAGCGCAAAGGCGGTCGCCTGCGTCAGGATCAGCAGGATCGATGCTGTGCCCTGAATGATGCCCACGGCGAGGACGATGAAGAACATCGCCACGAAAAGCAGGATGCCGCGGCGGACCGGGTTATCCCAGGCCTTGGTGACGGAGTTGGAAGCGGCGCTCATGTCGAAGCTCCCTTGAAGATGCCGGTGGGACGCATCAGCAGTGTGATGACGAGGATCACGAAGGCCACGGTGAGCTTATATTCGGTGGGCACCAGCGAGAGGTTCGCCGGCAGCTCCATCCCTTCAGGCAGGATATTGTTGAGCGGACGGAGAACTGCGGTCCAGTTGAACACGGCCAGAGTTTCGGCAAAGGCGATGAGGAAGCCACCGACGATGGCGCCATAGGCATGGCCGAGGCCACCCACGATCGCCGCCGCAAAGATCGGCAGAACGATGTTAAAGGCGAGGTCCGGCATCAGCGCCACGTCGAGCGCCAGCATGGTACCGGCCACGCAGGCAAGTGCACCGGCAATGACCCAGGTGACCCGCACGACGAGCGCGGTATTGATGCCCGAGACCTGAGCGAGGTCAGCATTGTCGGCCATGGCGCGCATGGCCTTGCCCAGACGCGAGCGCGTGAGGAAGAAGTGCAACGCAATGACGATGATCGCGGTCACGACAAACATGATGAGCTGCGGCTCGGTGATGTTGATCGGGCGCGAGCCACCGGCCCAGCTCATGTCGATGCGGAAGATGTCCTTGCTTTCGCCCGGCACATACATCTGGCGTGTGCCCGAGCCGAAGATCAGGCGCACAAGGCCCTGGATCATCAGCGTCACACCGATGGAAGCGATGAGCAGCGTCACCGGCTTGGCGCCCCGGGCGCGCAAGGGCGCATAGAAGCCCTTGTCGATGCCCAAGGCCAATATGGCGGTGATCACCATGGCAACCGGCAGGACCACGAAGGCCATGGGCAGCGGGAAGGTGATGCCCATAGCCGCCAGTGCGGCGGCCAGCAGGAAGGCAATGAAGGCACCCATGGTCATCATGTCGCCATGGGCGAAATGGGCAAAACGCAGGATGCCGAAGATCAGCGTCACGCCGATGGCACCGAGGGCATAGATCGAGCCCAGCACGGTGCCCGAAATCAGGACGCGGTTGATGAAGAAAATAAGTTCGTCCACGGCCTAGCCCCCCAGGAAACTCTTGGCGACTTCCGGATCAGCGATCAGCTCGGGTCCGGTGCCGGTAAAGCGGTTCTGTCCCTGTGCAAGAACAAAGCCTTTGGTCGCGAAGGCGAGTGCCTGACGCGCGTTCTGTTCCACCATCAGAATCCCAACACCCTCTTTGTTGACGCGCTGAATGGTTTCGAAGATTTCGATGACATAGCGGGGCGAGAGGCCAGCCGATGGCTCGTCCAACATGAGAAGGCTGGGCTTGCTCATCAGCGCGCGGCCCATGGCCACCATCTGGCGCTGACCGCCGGAAAGTTCACCCGCAGGCTGGCGACGTTTTTCCGCCAGCACCGGGAACATCTCATAGACCCAGGCCATGGTCGCCGAATAATCGTCGCGACGGGTGAAGGCACCCATTTCGAGATTTTCCTCGACCGTCATCGAGGTGAAGACGTTCTTTTCCTGCGGGACGAAGCTGAGGCCCTTGGGCACCAGCTTGTCGGGCAGGGAATTGGCGATGTTCTCGCCACCAAAATCGATGGTGCCACCGGTGACTTTCAGAAGGCCGAAAATGGCTTTGAGCGTGGTCGACTTGCCGGCGCCATTGGGGCCGACGATGACGCCGATATCGCTCTTTTCGATGGCGATATCGACGCCATTGAGAATGGGCGCACCACCATAGCCGCCCACGACGTGCTTGAGTTCAATCAATGGCATGTCAGGCAACCTCGGCTGGCGAGCCGAAATAGGCTTCGACGATCTTGGGATTGGCGCGGATTTCCGACATCGGACCTTCGGCGATCTTTTCGCCCTGCGCCATCACGATGACCGGATCGCAGAGACGACCGATCAGGTCCATGTCGTGCTCGATGACAAAGAAGGTGTAACCCAGTTCCTTGTTCATGCGCTCGATATTGCCGGCAAGGTCATTGAGGAGGGTCTTGTTGACGCCCGCGGCCACTTCATCGAGCAGCACAACCTTGGCGTCGACCATCATGGTACGACCGAGTTCAAGGAGCTTTTTCTGACCGCCCGAGAGATTGCCGGCGAGCTCGTCGCGCACATGGCCGAGCTTCAAAAAGTCGATGACTTCCAGCGCTTTCTTGCGCACTTCGGTTTCGCGGCTATGCACGAGGCGCGGCTGGAACCAGTTGGAAAGCAGACGCTCGCCAGGCTGGTCGCCGGGCACCATCATCAGGTTCTCCAAAGCCGTCATCTGCGAAAATTCATGCGCGATCTGGAAGGTGCGCAACATGCCGATGCGGAACAATTCGTGCGGCTTGAACCCGGTCACGTCCTGCCCGTCGAAGATCACCTGGCCGCTATCGGGCAC
>JAAZLP010000476.1 GCA_012799265.1 Phyllobacteriaceae bacterium
CAGCTTGCTGCCCAGAATCAGGTCAGGCTTGAGGGCGGCGATGGCTTCGAAATTGAGCTCACTCGTGGTGCCCACAGTTTGTACGTCTGCCAGCTGATCTTCGAGGTAAGCGGGCTGGCTGGAGGCGTCTTTCGGACTGGCGATGCCGACGGGAGTCACGCCGAGGCTCAAAACCTGATCGATTTCCCCGCTGTCGAGAACCACGACTCGTTGTGGCTGCTGCTCAAGGGTAGTTTCGCCGCGTGAATGCACAACGGTGCGGGGGAATTGGCCTGGTTCGGCGTCGCTTCCCAGGGCTGCGGTGGCGGAATCCGCTGTAGAAAATAGGCGGCCGCCGACAGCTACATCGTCGCTGGTGCTTGTGGCTTCATCACTGGCCGTGGAACATCCCGCAATACCCAAAGCTAAGACAGTTCCCACGATGATGGCGCTGCGTGAAAGCGACCTGAAGGTCGTTCGAATAGATTGCATTAGGCTATCCCAACGCAGCTTCTTAACCTATTACCAGTCTTTGGCCATAACTTTCTGCGGTTGGCAAAGTTGCACTGAACAGCAAGTTTACTGCTCGGTCGTCACGGGGGGAATGGAAAAAGTACGCTTGGTGTTCATATAGCGAACCCATTTTCTATTGCGATGAGAGGAACACCACCATGCGCGCAATCACTCACAACACTTTCGGCAACCCCGCCGACGTCCTACAGGTTACCGAGAAGGAAATTCCCACTCCCGGCCCAGGTCAGGTTCGTATTCAAGTGACGCTGGCAACCATCCACAACCATGATTTGTGGACCGTGAAGGGCTCTTACGGCTTCGTCCCAGACCTGCCAGCCGCCGCAGGCACCGAGGCAGTCGGCATCGTCGACGCCCTAGGCGAGGGCGTCGAGGGCTTGCAGGTCGGTCAGCGTGTTGCGTCCGGCACCAGCTTTGGCATCTGGGCGGAGTACTCGCTTGTCGACGCCTCCGGCCTCATTCCCGTACCAGAGCAGCTCTCCGATGAAAGTGCAGCTCAGCTCGTCGCAATGCCTTTCAGCGCCATCAGCCTTCTTGATTTCCTGGATATGAAACCAGGGGAGTGGCTGATCCAAAACTCCGCAAACGGTGCCGTCGGCCGCATGCTCGCACAGCTGGCAGAATCCCGTGGCATCAATGTCGTTGGCCTCGTCCGCCGTGACGCCGGTGTCCAAGAACTCGCTGCTCAGAACATCAGCGGCGTCGTTTCCACTGAGACCCCAGGCTGGGAAAAGCAGGTCGAAGAAATCACCGGTGGCGCAAGCATCGCCGTCGCACTTGATTCCGTGGGTGGATCCTCCGCAGCTGACCTGGTGAAACTGCTTGGCGAAGGCGGCACCCTCGTCTCCTTCGGCGCCATGGGCAACCCAATCATGGAAATCCCATCCGGCCCCGTCATCTTCAAGCACATCACCGTCAAGGGCTTCTGGGGAAGCAAAGTCAGCCGCGAAATGCCAGCAGAGAAGAAAACCCAGTTGTTCGGCGAGCTCATTGCGCGCATACTTGATGGGACATTGACCCTTCCAGTTGATTCCACCTTTGATGCCGCTAACATCGTTTCGGCTGTGCGCGCTTCCAGCGAGCCTGGTCGTGCCGGAAAAGTGCTCATTCGTTTCTAAACGTTTAAGGCCTAATTTGGGCCCCTGATTCTAAAGGATCTCGCATGATC
>JAAZLP010000477.1 GCA_012799265.1 Phyllobacteriaceae bacterium
ATTCGCTCTGTCATTCGTGGCGTTGGCAGCTATCTGCCGGCAAATACCGTCACCAACGAAGAACTCGCCAAGACCGTCGATACGACTGACGAGTGGATCCAGCAGCGTGTGGGCATCAAGGAGCGCCATATCGCGGCCGAGGGCGAGTTTACGTCTGACCTGGCGGTGAACGCTGCTCGCGCGGCGCTCGACAATGCCGGCCTGACGGTCGCGGACATTGACCTCATCATCGTCGCGACGACCACGCCGGACTATACTTTCCCGTCCGCCGCGACGCTCGTCCAGATGAAGCTGGGCATGCAGCATGGCTTTGCTTTCGACATCCAGGCCGTGTGCTCGGGCTTTGTCTATGCAGTGACCACTGCTGACACCTATCTCAAGAGCGGCATGGCGCGTCGCGCGCTGGTCATCGGCGCTGAAACCTTCACCCGCCTGCTCGACTGGACCGACCGTACGACCTGCGTGCTCTTCGGCGATGGCGCGGGCGCTGTGGTCATGGAGCGGGTTGAACTGGCCGATGGCGAACCGGACCGCGGCGTGCTGTCGTCGGCGCTGCGTTCGGATGGCCAGCACTGGGACAAGCTCTACGTGAATGGTGGCCCCTCAACCACGGGCACGACCGGCCATGTCAGCATGCAGGGCAAGGAAGTGTTCCGCCACGCCGTCGGCAAGATCACCGACGTGGTCTATTCCTCGCTTGAACAGGCCGGCTACACCGTCGACGATCTCGACTGGTTCGTGCCCCATCAGGCCAATCGCCGCATCATCGACGGGGCAGGGCAGAAACTCGGCCTGCCGCCCGAAAAAGTTGTCGTTACCGTTGAGCATCACGCCAACACTTCGGCTGCTTCCGTGCCTCTGGCGCTGAGCGTCGCGGTGGCCGATGGGCGCATCAAACCGGGCGATCTGGTGATGATTGAAGCAATGGGCGGCGGCTTTACTTGGGGTGCGTCCCTCATTCGCTGGTAATGCACTGGCTCCATTGACCTTAAACGGTTGCTGGCGCTAGTGTCTTTTCGGGTGGAGGATTACGACGCCCTGTCGTGGCGGAGACCATGGTCAGGGCTATCTGGGTGAGACTTTCCGCTGGGCCTGCCCCTGACTGGGGTTTGCTCTGCTGCAACGTGATGGCTTGCCATCCCGGGCACCAGGAAAGTTGAGTCCAGGTCAACACGGGGGTGCTAATGACGCAGAAAACGGTGACGCGAGCCGATCTCGCAGAGGCGGTTTACGGGTCGGTCGGCCTGTCTCGAACGGAATCAGCTGAGTTGGTCGAGCGCGTGCTCGAACTTGTTGCCGATGCCCTGGTGTCGGGGGCCAATGTCAAACTTTCCTCTTTCGGGTCGTTCCAGGTTCGCTCCAAGAATGAGCGTATCGGGCGCAATCCCAAGACCGGTGAGGAGGTCCCCATCCTTCCCCGGCAGGTTCTTGTGTTCAAGCCGTCCAACGTGTTGAAGTCGAAGATCAACAAGTCTATGGTCGCCTCTGGAAAGTAAGGCTTTTCAGGGCACTGTGCTGAGTCTGCACCTTGCCTGGGCAGGGGAGACCCGCGGTTTTGGACAAGTCGCCTGACGCGTTCCGCACGATTTCAGAGGCTGCTGAGGAGCTTGATCTTCCTCAGCACGTCCTTCGGTTCTGGGAAACTCGTTTTGCCACGATCAAGCCGCTGAAGCGCGGAGGTGGCCGGCGCTACTACCGCCCCGAAGACGTGATGCTGCTGCGCGGCATCCGTCACCTCCTCTATGATCAGGGCTTCACCATCAAGGGCGTCCAGAAGATCCTCAAGGATCAGGGGCCGCGCTATGTCATCGCGGTCGGCGAGGGCAAGGGCCTCGATGAAATCCTGCCCATGATCGAGGAGGCTGAAGCCGCCTCGGACGCCGCCGAACTCGAAGAAGCCGTGATGCTGGCCAGCCCTGCGCTGGACCAGGAATCCCGCGACAAGCTGTCCGAAGTCCTGCGTGAACTGCTCGAGTGCAAACGCATCCTGGAACGCGCCCGCGAACACTAGGTTTTGGGTTCGGTCGAGCTAACGCGTGTTTGTGGTGGGACCTCTTTCCTCCCCTGACAGGGGGAGGTAGCGCAGCTAGGTCGAAGGCCTTAGCGTAGCTAGGTGGGGGGACCTCAGGGCGCCACCATTCCAAATAGAATTTCTATTCCA
>JAAZLP010000478.1 GCA_012799265.1 Phyllobacteriaceae bacterium
CGACGACGTCGACCGTGCCCTTGCCGATATCACTGCCTTCGACAAAGCCGTGATAGGTGAAGCCGGCGCCGCTAGCGTCGGAAAGGATTTTCCCGGCTTCCTTGATGTAGTCGAGGCCCTTCACTTCTTCCGTACCGACATTGAGCAGACCAACGGTCGGGTTGCTGCTGTCGAAGAGTGAACGCGCCAGCGCGGAGCCGAGAATCGCATAGTCCACCAGTTGCTTGGCATCGGCGCCGATCGTTGCGCCCATATCGAGCACGATGATGTCGCTGCGCTCTGTCGGCCAGATGGCCGCAATGCCGGGGCGGGAAATGCCCTCCATCGGACGCAGGCAGAAAGTTGCCATCGCCATCAGGGCACCGGTGTTACCGCCCGAAATGGCGACATCGGCTTCCTTGTTCTTGACCGCCTCAATGGCCATCCACATGGAAGAAACGCCCCGGCCCTTGCGCAGGGCCTGGCTGGGCTTTTCGTCCATGGCGATCACGACGTCGCACTGGCGCACGTCGGACACGGGCTTGAGCGCAGGATATTCTTCGAGCAGCGGGTCGATCTGCTCCTTGATGCCATGAAAAATGAAACGCGTGTTCTTGCGTTCCTTAAGGGCCAGATAGGCCCCGTGGATCACCGCGCGGGGGGCGTTATCGCCACCCATGGCGTCCACGGAAATAGTAATGGAGTCGGTCATTCTAGCCCGTTAATTGGCCTGCCCAGGCAGGGCAGGCAAACATATCCCATCATGGTGCCCACGCAAGCCCTCGGCAGGGTTTGCTTAACCCTGTTCCTTGTCGCCAGCCTTCAGGCGCGCAAGCTTAGCAAAGGGACCCTCTTCCTTATCGGTCACCGAAACGCCCAGGGAATCGAGCGTCTCTCCCGGCTTGCGGGGATAAGGATCGAGCGCCAGGGCAAGGGTTTCCAGCAGCAGCGCGCTGAGGTCAACCTCCGGGCCATCGATATGATCGGGAAAATCGTCATCTTCAAGGTCAACAAAGGTCTCTGACCCCGGCGTTGCGTCGAAAGCAGCCTTGCTGGCTGGCATGAAGACGCGATCCACCTCTTCCGAAATGGTCTCGGGCACCGGCTCGAAGCTGACGACGGAGGCCTGGGTGACCTCCGCATCGATGTGGCCGGTGGCGCGAAGGCCGCCGCGAAACGGCACCACGGTCAGATTGCCGACGAATCGTTCGACCGAGAGGATATTCATCGCCTCGGCGATGGCCTTCCGCTCATCTTCATTGGCGTCGACAGCAACAGAGCGGCCGCCGGCAGGCAGCTTGTCGATGCGCACAATGGCGTCGAAGATGGGTTGGTTGTCTCGGCTCATGCTGCGACCTCAAAAGTCAGGTTGCCGCCCGTGATGGATTCGGCGGGCTGGCGGGCGAGGTCTGCGTCGCGGGAAATGATATAGGCGGTCAGCGCACGGAGCTCGGGCATATCGCTGCCGTCGTAAATATTGCGCGAGATGACGCCAGCCAGAGCGTCCTCATCATTGCGATCGAGCGCTTCATTGATGGCGGCGAGCAGGCCGAAGAAGATGTTGCCCATCTTCTGGATTTTCTTCGGCACGCCCAGATCGGACACGCCCATCTCTCGAAGCGAGCGATCCATGTCCTTGAAAAACAAATCAAAAACGGACTGACTGAAAACTTTGGCCTGTGGCCCTTCATTGCGCAGGCGGCGGAAAAGCAGCGCCATATGCAGGCTGATCATGTCGAAACGACCAGTCACTGTGTCGGGAACGGCCCATTGCGCATAGAAAATTGGCTGTCGGGATTGTGCCACAATAGAATTATAGACGGCGTAAACCGGCGCTGTGGCAGTGTTCTTGCGAAACAGGGACAGTATCATGGGATTGCGCTCTGGATCGGTATCGGTCAAACACGGGCAAAATGAGGAGCCGGCCAATGCCAGCTTGCCAGACAGCTAAGTTGACCGCTACACATTCCGGCGGCCAATGGGCACGCGCCTTGTTGTCTCGCCTATAGTCGGAAGCCATCGGGAAAGTCAAATTCATGCCTCTGCGTATTGCCAAAGCCTCCGTTGCAGCCGCCGTCCTTGCGGTCGCGCTTGCCGGCTGCACCAGCAGCACGTCGCTCGTCACCAAGCGTACACAGGGCTATGAGATCCCCGACTCCGCCCTGCAGCAGATCCGTCCGGGCCAGAGCCAGCAGCTCGTGACCCTGGTTCTCGGCTCGCCGCAGTCGACCAACAGCTTTGGCGACCAGACCGCCTGGTACTATGTCGAAACCAAGATCGAGCAGACGTCCTTCGGCCTGACAATGGTCAAGGAGCGCACCGTGCTCGCGGTCTATTTCGACAAGAACAAGAAGGTCGTGGATCGCGCGGTCTATACGCTGGAAGACGGCAAGGTCGTCACCGTGGAAAGCCGCCGCACGCCGTCCTTCGGTCAGGACAAGACCTTCATCGACTCGATCCTCGAATCGTTCTGATCAAAGCGACATCTTCGGAATTTGGAAGCCCCGGCCCTGTGCCGGGGTTTTTGTTTAGGCCATCTGCCGATGGCGGAAGGCGCCGAAGCCGACCAGCAGGATGGCCAACGTCGCGACCGGGATCGCGAGGGTAACGATAGCTTCCCAGCCCAGAACCTGGAGCAGGAATCCCGAGCCGAGCGAGGCCAGCGCGCTGGCGCCGAAAACCACCTGCTCGTTGACCGCCTGCGCGCGCCCAGCCTCTTCCGGCCGATAGCTGGTGGCCAGCATCGTGGTCGAGCCGATGAAACCGAAGTTCCAGCCGATGCCGAGCAGAATGAGGGTAGCGGTGAAGTAGCCGACGGTGATGCCGGTCAGCGCGATGGCGGCAGCGGCTATGATGAGCAGAAGGCCGAGCGCGGTAACAAGATGGGCGCCAAGCCGCTTGATGATGGCGCCGGTAATGAAACTGGGCGCGAACATCGACACCACATGCCACTGGATGGCGCCGGCCGCTTCACTCGGCGAGTGACCACAGACATGCACCATGGCAAGCGGCGCCGCGACCATGATCAGGGTCATGAGGGCATAGGTCAGAGAGGCGCCGATCATTGGCGTCACAATTTCCCACTGACGCAGGAGAACCGGGAGGGGACGCCCCCTGCCCTGAGGCGCGCCGGGCACCTTGGTTGGCGCGAGGCGGGTCTGGCTCAGGACGAAGACCGAAATCAGCGAAATAACGGCAATGACCAGGAAGCTCGCGGCATATTCGGAGCCAGGGATCCAGGTCCGGGTCAGCGCGCTCAGCTGCGGCCCGAGGAAACCGGCCGCCACGCCGCCGAACATGACCCAGGAAATTGCCTGCCCCTTGAGATCGGGCGTGACGCTATCGGCAGCCGCAAAGCGGACCTGCTGCATGAAGGCGCCGGTCACCCCCACGAGGAACAAAGCGGCGGTGAAGAGATAGAAATTGCCCAGCATGACGGCGCCACCGGCAAGCAAGGCCGCCGGGATGCCCAGCGCCGCACCGAGCACGAGGCCGCGCGTCCGCCCGATGCGGTAGATGATCATGGTCGCGATGGAGGTCGCCAGCGCGAGGCCGATGATCATGGCCGAGGTTGGCAGCGTCGCCGCGGCAGGGTCCGGCGCAATATTGACGGCGGCGAGCGCCCCGACCGACATGATGATCGACGAGGTCGAGCCGCCAAGGGCCTGCGTCACGGAGAGCAGGCCGATATTGCGGATGGACTGGTCACGATTGTCGGTCATGGGGCACCATTCAAAGGCGAAACGGCCCCGCGAGAGACCTAGCTCACTCTATATGTCGCTGAGTCCACGCCATCAGGCCAGATCGGAACCGGCCGACCGGGCCATGGCATCGAGTGCGGCGTTGACGAGGCCGGAGGCGTCATCTTCGTAGAAGGCGCGGGCCACGTCGACATATTCGGAAATGACCACCTTTGGCGGAATGTCCTTGCGGCGCAGCAGTTCAAAGGCGGCAGCGCGCAGGATGGCGCGCAGGGTCGCGTCCACGCGCTCGATGGGCCAGCCTTCGGCCAGCGCCTTGTCGACGGTCGGATCGATGTCGATCTGGTAGCGCGTCACGCCGGTAACGATCTGCTTAAAGAAATCCGCGTCGGCCGGGAGATACTGCTCCCCCTCGATCTCGCGACCGAGATGGAAGGCGCCGAACTGGGCGAGGGTGTCCTCGAGCGTGGCCCGGCCAATGTCCATCTGATAGAGCGCCTGCACGGCAGCAAGGCGCGCAGCGCCGCGCTGATTGGCGCTACGGTTGTTGGACGGGTCGCGTTTCGGGTGATCGGTCATTCGTCAGCAGTTTTTCTTGTTCGCATCGGGCGGGAGCAGTCGCGCATTTGCGGCTTACCTTGCGACATAGCCGTCAGAGGCGCTGGCGTCGAGTGTAGCTAGCGCCGCGCCCCTGATTTCTTCAGGATATGACGCCGATCAGTCGTCGTCTTCGGCAATAACGGTCTTGTCGGA
>JAAZLP010000479.1 GCA_012799265.1 Phyllobacteriaceae bacterium
AGGCTTCGGGCGGCTCAAGCGCTTCAAACGCGTCGCTCTGCGATGCGAAAAGACCGCACGGAATTTCCGCTCGATCGTCAGCTTCGCTGCCGGCCTATGCTTGCTCAAATTCGTCCACACGGCCTAGCTTTAGACCTAACTTGAAGTAGCGTCAAAGCGGTTCATGCTGCGTGAAGTCATTCCGGCGCATCCAGAACGGATAATCGGAGAACCGCACTTCACGAGCATAGATGGCACGACGTTCACGATCGTATTGCGCAACTCCAAGTCGCAGGCGAGACGCATAACCGTCCAGCGCTGCATCGTCGCCATCCCATGCGCGCGCGACAGCTGCAGCGGCCTCGTTACCCGTCCATAAGGCTGTCGTCATGCCATGCGCCGAAAGGGGGTCGAAGGACACCGCTGCATCCCCGATGGCCAGCCAGTCAGGCCCGGCCGCCGTCTCCAGCCAGACCGTTCCGGCGCTCGCAAGGCGCGGCGGCTGACGAATGGCGTATCCGGCGCTCTCGATCCAGCGCGCGATGTAATGCGTCTTTGCAACCATTTGACGCCAGTCATCCAGGCGGCTTCCGATGCGGCGCGGCATAAGATCGGGGTCGGTATAAAAATTGAGCGCTAGCGTACGATTGGGCAGAAGGGTGGCGTACCACCAGCCGTCCCCAACGGCCTCGATCACCGTCGCGGGCGTCGGATCGACATCCAGATCGGCCTGCTCGAGGAAAGCATAAGCCGAGACCAGTCGATCCAGGCGGCGCAGAGTGGTCTGGGTTCTACCGATCATCGCCCTGCGGCCAGTGGCATCGATCACCAGTGACGCTTCGATAACTTCGCCACCATCTGTGGCTAGGGTCCAGCCTGTTGCGCTGCGGCTGAAAGCGGCCAGACTGGCATCGTGCCAGCGAAGCCCGTCAGCCTTGCGCACCTTTTGGAACAGCGCCATCTCGAAATGGCTGCGATTGAGTATATGCCCCATGCCTCCGAGCTGGCCTGCCGCATGGCGTTCCAGCAGCGCGTCACTGCCCCACGCGGTAAAACTGACCATGCTTTTGCGGTGCACGGGATCGGTGAGCAGATCATCTAGCCCCATATCCGTAAGAACAGCCAGACCAGCGGGCGCGAGGCTCTCCCCCGGCTTGTCGACAATTGTCCCGCCGGGAGCAATCCAGACGACATTGACGCCGCGCCTCACGAGACCAAGGCAGGCAGCACAGCCGGCCAGGCCGCCGCCGATCACGGCGACGGGATGAGGGCTGGCGGGGGATCGCATTCCCGGGCTTCCGGCGCGGATCAGGGCGACTCGCCGTCTCCGGCGGTCCAGTCGAACCTTTGCTCCATGGCGCCGCGCCCGACCTCGACAAAGACCCGCGCCGGGATCGCCTCCGGATGATCCGGGTCTGTCGGTCCCGGCCGTTCGACTACAAAGCCCATTTTCTGCCAGACCGAGATCATGTTCCTTATCCCGTCCCAATAGCTGGCATTGGCATGGTAGCCGACACCCGGAACGCCGCGCGCCCACCAGACGCGGTTCTCGAAAAACCGCACGCGCTGCTCGGCACTGAGATCGGTGCGCATCATCTGGTTGTAGTGTTCTTCGGGCAGCACATCGACCGGCAGCAGCGCCGGCCACCAGACCGGCACCGGGAAATCGGTCTGCATGGCGACCCGCTGACAGCTGAACGCGTCCGGCTGCCAGGGCAGCCCCATCCAGCGCGTCAAATCCCCAGCCATCTGAGGGCCAATCGGCGGCTGCGCCCCTTGCGTGGCACTGTTGAAGTCGAGCACACGCCCAACATCCTGCACCAGCGAATTCCGGTTACCACGGGCAATGCGGAACACTTCGGCGTTCGGATCGGTGTTGCGGGCGTAAAGCTGTGGCAGGCGCAGATAATAGGACAGCTCGACGCCGGGATGGAACGCGCCACCCGAGCACGGCTCGAGCGCGGCCTCTGTAAGGGCATGGGGACGCTGCTCGACCGGCAGCTGATCGAGATCGGTCACCTGATCGAGCGCTGCGTCGGCAAAGTCATTTTCGAACGCGCCCTCTGCCCAAAGGCGCAGCCGCTCATACTGAAGCTTGGGAAACTGGAACCACTGCAGGGGGCTCCCATTGTGGTCCACACCATCGCCCGGCATCAACGGGATCTTGAGGTGCTCCCCCTTGAAGGCATCCGCGCTCATATTGTGCGGGTTCCGGAACGCGGATAAGACTTTCTGGCGGAACGCCTTATTCGCCTCGCTAGGATCGGCAAGCTGGGCGAGATATTCCTCGCTCGAAAAATCGCC
>JAAZLP010000480.1 GCA_012799265.1 Phyllobacteriaceae bacterium
CCATCGGTCATCACCACGACATGCTTAGCCGCGGCGTCGACGCCAGAGAGCATGTCCATCGCATCGGCAAGACCGGGTAGGATGTCCGTACCGCCGCCAGGGTCAAAACCGGTAAGAGCTCGTTCAACCGCCCCGGGATTACCTTCGATCCTGGTCAGCGGCAGCAGGCGGCGTGCCTCAGCGTCAAAAACGATGATGCCCACCTGGCTCTGTGGATTGAGCAATTCAGTCGCCGAAACCGTCGCTATCTTGGCCACGTCGAGACGGCTGGCGGTGCCGACGGACTGCTGCATCGACCCGGACCGGTCGAGTACAAATACCATGGCAACTTCTGGCGCATCCTGCGGCACGCGGCTCGAAAGCGGAGAAAGATCTTCGAGCGGCGTACCGAAATAGCCACCCGGACCAAAACTGTTCTGCCCGCCCAGAATGACAAGGCCCATGCCATGTTCGGCCACGAGTGACTGGATCATCGTCTGCTGTCCGGTTGTCAGAGACAGGGCCGGCGTGTCGAGCAGAACGATGGCACCGAAATCCAGCCAATCGCGCATCTGGAACGGAGCCCGCTGCGGCGCCATCACTGTCACATCGAGCCCCTGCTCCACCAGCAAACGACCGAAAGCTTCGCCATGCAGCTCTTCGGCAGCGATAATGGCAATCGGGCGCACCGGTGCCGCGCTTAGCAACTGGGTCAGTGCATCGTTCTCGGCATAGCCCGCTGCGCCAACGATGCGCAGCTCGATTACCGCCTCATCGGCTTCAATCTGTGGCAGCGCAGCTTCGATACGGTTCTGACCAGCGACGAGGTCAGTGTCCTGTGTGGCAATTACCTCTCCGTCGACGACGACTTCAACCGTAGCAGTCTGCTCGCTACCGCTGTGAACTAGCGCCGTCAGGAGCGGTGTCTCTCCGCGGTGCAGGATGCGCGGCAGGTCTAGACGGTCGACGGAGACCTCACCGGCATCACTCTCGACGATGGGAAGGTGATGGACTGGTACGCTGCCAAAGCCATCCTGCGTCGGCATGTGAGTAACGTCCCCGGCGAGGACGATATTGCCGTCGGCCCCGTCGGGCAGCATGGCACGCGCAAGCTTGAGGGCTTCTTCGCCATTAGGTACGCGAAGAGCTGTAGTGGCGGGGATTACCCCTGCCCCAATATCGGCAGCGAGGCGGGGCGTTCCGCCGGCGGCTACTGCACCCATGGCACTGGTGGCGTCGGCATCAAAGTCGGACGCGAGCAATACGACCTCATTTGACCGCTTCATCCAAGGTATGGGCAGGTTGAAAATAGCGGCGATCAGAAGCGCCAGCGTCACGAGCCGCAGCAGCCAAACCTTCGGTGGCCGCTGCTGGCGCCAACCCGATATCAGCGCTTCTAGGATCAGCACTCCGAGGGCTACACCTACGAGCCAGGGTGCAATGCCAACGGGGAGTTCAAAAGGCGCGTTAGAGGTGGTGGCATCGACAGACAGCGCCAAGGGCTGCGGATTGACCGCGATCAGGGTCGGGCCAACCTGATAGATACCGGCGCGCTTGGGAACAAAGGGACCGTGCGGTACAGTCTCGCCAGAAACCTCGCCACCAGACATGACGAGAGGTTGCCCCACCAGCCGAGCGTCCACGCGGCATGGCAGGCCCACGGTGCAACTTGTTGCCGGGACTTCATCCGGGGAGACGCCCATCCAACTGATGAGATTGGACACGAAGACGGGGAATGCAGACAGTTCGGGCCAGTTGGACGCTGCGGGGTCGAAACCCAACCGTACTTGGCGACCACTGCTTGTTGAGGCTGCTGTAATCAGCGCAACGCCATCGGCAGCGAGCAGGACCATTTCGTCAGCGCGCGGCGTCAGGCCATAGGCAGTCCGGATGGTGAGGGCCGACCAGTCGATGTTCCGGCTCACCGGATGGGTGTCGTCCCAGAAATCCGGGTCCACCTTGGCGAGCGGCTCACCGGAAGTGTGGATGGCAACGACATTGGTCGAGGGCATAACTGCGTCGGCGTCGCTGAGAATTGCCAACCCGTAATCCGTCGCATTGGTCGCCGCGCTGTCCTGGAAAACCTGCACGCCCGGCAGGGTACCGAAGGGACGCAGGAGCACCTGCTCACCTTCACCGACATAGAGGATGTTGAGCTCCTCACGCGATGGATTGGCAACGAATAGAAGCTCGCTTCCCCCGTCAGAGGCGACGCTAGCTGTAACAATCCCTGCCTCGGGAAGTGTCAACTCGATCGAAAAAGCCTTTGCGTCGTCAGCGCTTACGGAGACACGCTGGCGCGTCCAGTCAAGCGGCGTGCGGTCAATGCCGCTCGCGTACTGTACGACAACTTCGTAGGTCCCGGTCTCAGCGGCAGTGATCTCGCCTTCCAGCGACCAGATGTTTTTCTCTAGATCCTTCGACACCAGCGTGGCAGCGAGCGCCACGTTGCGAAGTGGGACATCGACACGCTGCAAAGCAGTGCGCGCCTCCGGGAAAGCCGCGGTGAGTGCTTCGGGAATTCCATTGGCACCGAGGACAACGAATGTCGCCTGTTCGTCGTTGTGCAGGATCGACGATGCCAGACGCTCAACGGTATTCCAGTCAGTGGGCGCATCGGCAAGGGAGATGCGGCCCAGAGCTGTCTCAACGGCTTCAGCGTCCCATGCCCAACGGGCAGCGACCAGCTCCGGCCCAGGGCCGCCTGAAATGACGGAAATTCGCTGTGGGACCGCACCGTTGCGGTTTGTCAGATCAGCCGCGAGACCTTCCCGAAGCTGATCAAAGTCACCGTCGCCCATTGCGCTCAGGGCAGCGTCTGTATCTGCCACGACAATGAGATGATCGGGAACGTCGCTCCTCCCCCAGAAAGGCTGGGTAAGCGCGGCCGCAAGAAGGGCCACGGCGACAAGCTGCAGGATCAGGGGCAGCGTAATGGGGGGAACAAGCCGCGCTCGCGCCTTCTGCCCCGCCTGACCACGCAACTGCCTCCAGATAGCGAGGCTCGGCACGACTATTCGATGCTGGCGTCGGCTATGCAGGAACCAGATCAACCCGGCCGCAAGCAGAAGCAGCCAGAAAAGCGGAGCGACAAAACCGATCATTGCGCGTTCCGCTCAAAATAACGGGCAGCGACCTTGCGTCCGTCTGCCGGGATATATTCACGATCCGCCGTCTGGCTCGTGGTCGACGCCGTCTGCGCCCTGCCGCCGCTTACCGCATCAGTAGTCGCGCTTGACGAAGCTTCCGGCACCATTTCGATGCGGATGCGTCCACCCTGCTGCGGTTCCGCGCTCAACACCATTTCTTCCGTCGGATCAAAACCGATGCGCGAGAACTCTTCGTCGGCCATGAAGTCTTCTTGCCCAAGGCCGGCAGCGTGAGAAACACCGCGTCCTGAATCCAATGCAGCTCCCAGAGGGGTTGCCCCAATGGCTCGCAGGCTTTCGGCCGGCATCAATTGTGGGCCCGGCCCTGAAGCGTCACCATCCAGTGCTCCAGTCATATCGCTCGCGACATCGGCGCCTTCGCCACCTTCATCGCCAACCTGCCCGCCAGCCAGGTCGCTTGGTGTTCCAAAGAGGGACGGATCAAAGCCAGGGAACTGCGCATTGGCGTATGGATCGACGGCAAGTTCCAGCTCCGGGCGTGCGCCCGGCGCATCCATCGGGTCCATGGAAGCGACAGCCTCACCCAATTCAAACAGGCGAGAACCTTCCGTTGCGCCCAACCAGCTCGGCGCTGTCTCGCCATAGCTGGCAGCAGCCTGATCGAGCAGATCGTTTATGATTGCCTGATGTTCCTCGGAAAGTTCTTCTGCCGGCGTCTCGGCCATTGCCTCGGCCAGTGTGCGGGCAATGGCGTCCAACAATGGATCGTCGCGAAGCTCGGCATCCTTGGACAGCATCTCACTGACAGCAGTCAGAGCTTCCGGATCAATCGCGGGCGCGACTGCGTCGGCGGTAATTGCCGTATCGGTTACAGGTGGAGGCAACTGTCGCAAATGGATTGCCGTCCCGAGCAGCACCACCAGTGCTGCCAGACCCAGCATGAAAAGTGGGGTCGCCAGCGGTATCAGGCGCTTCGGTGCTACATCTCCAGCGAGCTTCTCCACCTTGGCAAAGAGCGCACCCACGACCGCTGACCCTGCGTGTCGCCCGTCGACCAGTTCAACTGCTGTGCCATAGGCTTCTTCGAGGCCAGAATTCCGATCAAGCCAGAATGCTTCGCTCCCCACCGGGCGCGCCTGGCTCTTCGCCAGGACAAAGGAACCGACGCCAGCAAGCAAAGCGGCACCGATGATAAGCAGAGGCGCATTGGTGCCAGGAAAGCCTAGCCGCTGACCAAGGAGCGAGATCACAAGGGCGGCGGCAGCCGCCAGGGCCACAGCCAACACGCCATGCAGAATGGCCCGCAGCCGACGCCGCGCGATGACCGCATGGAGCGGTTCCAATATAGTACCGGTGGAAACCTGGGACACTGCTACACTGCCCCAGTCATCAGGGCCTTCGCCAGCGTCTCAAACGGAGTCTGGCTGAGATTGTGCTGGAAAAAGATGATCAGCAGCAGCGCAGCAATGGACACCCAGAGCTGTCGCTTCAGAACCCATGCATAGGCCGCTGGCGCTATCGCCTGCAGGGCATAGCCGCCGAGAAAAGGCGGTAAGGGGATGATGTTTAGCGCGATGCTCCAGGCGGCGACTTGCGGTATCTCGCGGATCGTCCAGTCGACAAAGCCAGCACTGCTCGAAGGCCAATAACTGGCAACCAGCGGCAGAAGCAGAAGCACAAGCCGACTAACTACGAGAACAAGGACCGCGGCACCAACGGCAACAAGCACCGGCGCGAGACGCCCGGCGGAACTAGCCTTGGGGTCAATCGCGACCGGCTTCACCCAACCGATACGACCGGCTATGGCAGCCACCAGTCCGAAGATATCGATATGCACCATCGGGTTCGGCGCAATCTTACCGTCATAGGCAACACCCTTGTCACCAAGCAGCCGCCCCACGATGGCCAGTGCGAAGCCAAGCACTGTCAGGACAACGATTGCTGCAATGCCTCGGCCCAGAACCTGCTGGAATGTGAGGTCCAACATCCCCGCTATTCCTCCGGCAACCCAGCCTGCTCGAGGAGGGCTTGAAGATCGCCATTGGTGCGCAGGGACGCGATAGCCTCGTCCAGCATGGAGCGAAGATAAGTCTGGTTCGACGGCAGGCCGATACCGATCTGGAC
>JAAZLP010000481.1 GCA_012799265.1 Phyllobacteriaceae bacterium
CAGAGGCCGCGTGGCGGAGTGGTTACGCAGCGGATTGCAAATCCGTGCACTCCGGTTCGATTCCGGACGCGGCCTCCATTCACCAAAATCGCGAATAGCCAGCCCTCTTGGTAGAGACTAGCGGGACGCCTGATAGAGCTTGCTCGCGATCTCGAAGAATTCTTCGGGGGCGTAGTCGGGCGCGAAAGCCGATGGAACGCCCACTAGCTGCTGGATTTTTCCGCCGTCAGGCATGCCTTCCACCACTTCCAAGGGGCCTGGCGGATCGGTGGGCAGCGCGACTTCATCGTTGGACCAGATGCCGGAAATTTCCTTGTAGTCGTCCTGGCTCCACGTATAGAGGCGGCGATGTAAGCCCTCGTCCAGGTACTTCTGGCATTCAGGAATTTTCGCCAACGGGATATTGGGCGTCGGCAGCATCTTTTCGATTTCCACACCCGTCAGCTTCTTGAGGGCCAGCGCATACGAGTGCGCGTGAACCGAACCGCGGACGAGAAGGTACCCGCAAACTTCGCGACCCGTCGCATCGTCCGCACTGAGGGTTTCATAAACGCGCAGCTTGTGCAGACGCGCCCCGCATTCGAGGTGGAAATTGTGCAGCAGGTCGAAAATGACATTGCCGGTGGTGGTAATGAAGTCATTGTTCCAGGGAGCGCCATTTGCATTGATCGGCGTGGCGCCACCGCCATTGGAGAGGAATGCAGAAGCAAGACGGATGTCCTGCATGGCCTCGAAGGGTGATTTCGAGATATCGCCGCCGTCACCCTGATCGCCCTTTGGCTTGTCGGGACCATTGTTAAGCATGGCCACGCCATTGCTGACCAGTTCCACGTGGGCGAGTTCTTCTGCCGTAATGGAGGCGACCAAGCTGTAAAAGGGGCGCAGCTTGTCTTTGCTCCGGAAATTGAAGCTCTGGAACATGTAGTTCCCGAGCGTCGACATTTCCCCATATTTACCGCCCAGCAATTCCTGCAACGCCGCCGCAGCGTTTGGGTCCTGTTTCTTGGGAGGCGGAAGCTCGGTGATCAGTCGATCGACACGCATAAACATGGGCGTTCTCCGGTTCTGGTTGTCGTGCGCAATGAAACGAGTGGTGTTTCGATCCCGGGGCGGTTTCACGAGTTAGTGGTGCTCGCCCAAGAAAAAGGGGAGGCACATGCCTCCCCTTCGTTGGATCAGGTTTGTGAGCCCGCCGATGGCTCTGTTCCAGCGACTTCTGTCACCCCTTCCCTGGCCTGCTGATAAAGCTCTCCAGCCTTCTCAGCGGCGGAAGCATAAAGTTCGCTCGCTTTGTCCTTGCCCTGCTCATAGAGGTCGCCAGCCGCTTCACCGACCTTCTCTTTTACAGCGTCTGAGGCTTCCCCAAGAACGGCGTCTTCCTGTTCCGTGTGCGGCAGCGTTGCTCCCAATGCAGCGCCTAGTGCGAAAGCCAAGGCACCGCCTACCAGTGGCTGATCCCGGAACTGGTTGAGGATAGTTTGATTGAGGCTATCCATCTGACTGCGCATGGCATCGCCGGCCTGGGCCGACCGCTCGCGTCCCATCTCGGCGGCGGATGCGATAGTGTCGCGGGCATCATGGATCTTTTCCCGGACCATCTGCCAGGTATGGGAGGCCCAGCCGGAAGCTTCGTCGAGCAGATTGCCCGCTTCGTCGCGGAAATGGGTCACCTGCTCACCGGCGGCATTGGTGAACCCCTTATAGCGGTTCCCGGCTTCATCAATGAAGTGACCGGCCCGGTTTCCAGTCTCGTCGGCCAGGGCCTTGAACTTCTTGCCGGCATCGTCAGCGAACTCGCTGTAGGTCCTGCCCTGCCCGTCCGAGCTGTTTCCGACGCGCCGGAGGCCTTCTCCGCTGATTATGGTGACGGGATAGTCCTCATACTCATCGGTGTCTTCAGAGGGTCCAGTATATCCGCGACGGCGGTTGATACTGTCGTCCCAATGGCGGTCGCTGCGAATGGTGCTCGGTTCGTCCGTCGCTTTCGGCGACGGCTTTGCCATGAGCCAGGCCAGGCTGACACCCAGCAAAGCGACTGGCAGCGGATTTGAGACGACGTTGCGCTGTAGGCTTGCAACGAACTCACCACCACCGCCCTTGGTATAAGCCAGGAGTTCATCCACGAGCTGACCTGGCGAGAGCTTCTCCTGGATTTGGTCGATGGTGTTCTCGACACGGCTGCGCTGCAGCTCGATTTCGCGCTGCAGTTCGGCCGACGTTTTCTGCTCATTTTCGTAAGCCATTAGAGCCGCTCCTTGACGATGTCGGCGTCTCGGCCCAGCGAGGCCGCCGTGCGTTTCATGTTGAGGTTGCTCGCCTTTAGGGCATCAAGGCCCTTTGACAGTGTGGTCCAGCCAGCGATGCCGACCACCGCTGTGACGATGATCGCTGCGAGGGCATTAGCCAGAATCGGGTCCATGCCCATGTTGACCAGCAGCGAGGTCAGGAGCGCTACGATTGCGGCAAGGAAGACGCCCAATGCCCCGAGGGCAAGAACAGCGCCAACCACGATGGAGGTTAGCGCCCCCGTGACATCGGAAAGCTTCTCGCTGGCCTCTGCCTTTGCGAGCTGTATTTCTTTCCGAAAGAGCGTGGAGATGTCGCTGGCAAGTCCGCCGAGCAGTTCGGCCAGTGGCCGGCTTTCGCGTGAATCTGCCATGTCAGTCTCCTGTGCCAGAAATGTCAGATGCAGTCTGGCTCCCGCCCGTACTCGAGCGATCCCACGTGGACGGGGTCGGTGTGCCAGGAGCGGGTCTGGTTTGTCGCCGATGAGCGGACGCTATGGAAAAACGGCTTGCAACGAAGCCGGCCAAAGCGGCAGCCCCAAG
>JAAZLP010000482.1 GCA_012799265.1 Phyllobacteriaceae bacterium
CCGAAGCGGGCGGTCGATGTGCGGCGATCGCTGCAGCGGGCGGTGGATATTCCATCGCATGCGCAGCCGCTGTTCGACGCCTTGCGCGAAGCGCGGCTCAAGCTGGCGCGGCAGCAGGGCGTGCCGCCCTATGTGATTTTCCACGACGCCACGCTGCGCGCCATGGCGCTGGCGCAGCCGACCCATCCGCATGATATGCTCAACCTGCCGGGTGTGGGTCAGGGCAAGCTTGACCGCTATGGCGACGCATTTTTGACAGTGGTCAGGGAGCATCTGAATGGCTGACGGAACCGAGACACTCTCCGGACCTCAGCCGATCAAGCGCCCTCGCCTCCCCATCATCGATATTGCCCGCGGCATCGCCATCATCGCGATGGTGATCTACCACCTGTCATGGGATCTGGCCTTCTACCGGTTCATACCGGTGGACGTGTCCTATGACCCCGGTTGGGTCGCCTTTGCGCGGACCATCCTCTTTTCCTTTATGTTCCTTGTCGGCGTCGGGCTCGTGCTCGGGCATGGCGAGGGCATCCGATGGAAGGCGTTCTGGCGGCGATGGATTTTCGTTGCCATTGGGTCGCTGCTGATTACGCTGGGGACGTGGATCGCCTTCCCCGGAAGCTTTGTCTATTTCGGCGTGCTGCATGCCATCGCCGTCTCGATGCTGCTGGCGCTGCCTTTTCTCTTCGCGCCGATCTGGCTGACGGCGCTGGTTTCGGCGACCGTGATCGGGCTGCACTTTGCCTATGTCGATCCGGCTTTCAATGCGGTGCCGCTGAGCTGGATCGGGTTCTGGGAAGTGCCGCCGCTGACCAATGATCTGGTGCCGCTGTTCCCATGGTTTGGCGTGGTGCTCGCCGGTGTGACCGTTACGCGGCTCGTGCGGGGCACGGCAGTTGAAGAAAAGCTGGCGGCTATCCAGCCGAAGAATGTGGTGGCGCGCGTGCTGGCCTGGATGGGGCGGTGGAGCCTTGTCATCTATCTCGTGCATCAACCGCTGCTGCTGGCCGTCATTGCGCCGCTCAGCATGGCGCTGGGGACGGAAGAAGCCGGGCGGGAAATCCAGTTCCTCAATTCCTGCCAGGTGAGCTGCGAAGCGACCGGGGCAACGGCGGCGCAATGCGCCACCTATTGCCAATGCGGCCTGGAAGGCGTGAACCGGGACAATCTCTGGGAGCCGGTTTTTACCGGGCTGGTTTCGGCAGAGGATCAGGCCAAGCTGGATGCCAATAACCGGCAGTGCTCGGCGCTGATCTATCCCGAGCTGAACGCCAACTAGTCCTCGAAATAGTCGGCGGCTGTTGGCGCGAGGAAGGGCTTGAGCTCATCCAGCGAGGCGGCGAAAAGGTCTGTCGTGCAGACCGACATCACGTGCGGGTAGCCGGAAACGGTGAACATGATCTTCGGGCCCGCGACGATGCGGATGTCGAGATGGTCAGCGATGGCGTTGTCACCGAAGCAGATTTCGTCGGTTTCGGCGTCCCCCATATAGACGTCCTGCGGGATACGCTCCTTGACGAATGCGATGAGGTCCTGGTCCGGGCCCCATTTGTAGGCGTCGGGGTTGGCGCGGGCGATCTCGACGTCGGCGATCTCACCAGCCTCCGCGCCCCATTGGCGCGGCACCCAGGAGGCGATGATCTTTGCGGGATCGAGGCGGTCGCCGGTTTCCAGGTCGTAGGTGTAGCTATCGTAGTGGTTATAGGGATGGGCGCCGGTGCAGTAGAGGCTGCCGCTCTGGGTCCAGCTGACGAGGCGCGGCGAGAGATAGGTGAGCGTCACCTGCTCATTATCGTAGTCGGCCAGATGGCCGCCCATGATGGACCACTCGCTGTTCACGCCATAGCTGGCATGGACCATGGCGAGGCAATCGAGCGCCGAGAGGTTCATGCGGCGGTGGTGATCGGCGAGGATGGCGTTGACGCGTGTGACGCTCTCGTCATTGGGCAGGGAGATGGCGCGGGGGAAGGGGAATTTGGTGCGCGGATCGGTGACGTAGTGGAACTGCGCGCCGTCGATCTCTTCCGGTTCGCTCTCTTCGAGCGGCACGTCGAGCAGCGTCATTTCATAGGGCGCGGTGGTCCAGTTGAGCTTCCACTCGTTCATATAGGCATAGGAGGCAGAGCGCTCGTGGAGGCTGGTTGCCGTCGCGGTCTGGCTGGGATCGAGCGGGCGCCAGCCGATGGTTTCGAGATTGATCCCCTGCGGCTTCGACTTGGGGCCGTTGACTGTTCGCGTCACGGAGGCAGTGAAGCTCACCGGGTCAAAGCTGACCTCCCAAACAGCAGCGAGCGGCGCCTTGATGACTTCGCCGGTGTCCGCGAGCTCGCAATCATCCTCGCCGCACATGGCTTCTTCATGCAGGACCCAATTGAAATCCTGACTGGAGACCGGGACCAGCGGCACGTCAGCGCCCCAATCGAGGAAGGCGTAGCGTCCAGCGACGGCGCCATCGCGCGGCTGGGTCAGCTCCACGACGATATCGCGACCATTGAGCTTGCCTGCGAAAGTGAAGACGGCGGCAAAGGCAGGCGAGGCGATGAGGGCGAGCAGAAGGGCGAGAGCCAGGCGCATAGGGTTCCTCCACATTGGCCGCGTTTTAGCACGCTTTTCGGCGAGATGGAGGGCAAGGTCCGGGCCGCATAAACGGGGCTTTGCGAAAACGGCGAGGTGCTTGCGGGCCGACATTTGCCGGAGCGCCCACCGTTGTCTCACGCCCTGCAGGAGAGAGGCATGACCCCATGCCCACGTGGCCCGTAGCGGCGCGGGCAGGTCTGGGCCACCAATGAGAAATGGTTCTCATCTCCAGCATTGTCGCCGTTGCCGTCTTTCTCACCTCAACCCTGTCGGGCGTTTTGGGCATGGCGGGCGGACTGCTGCTGCTGGCGACACTTCTTGCCTTGCTGCCGGTGGCAACGGCGATTGCCGTGCAGGGGGCGATCCAGATCGTCGCCAATGGCTCGCGGGCCTGGTTCTCGCGCGAACATATCGACTGGCGCGTGCTGGGCTTTATCTGCATCGGGCTGGCGGGGGCGGCGGTGGTGCTGTTCATCCTGCGCTATACGCCGGACCTCGCCGCAGTCTGCATCGCGATCGGGCTCATGCCGATTCTGGTCTGGATTCCCAAGCATTGGCTGGCGCTGGATGCGAGCAAGCCGGTGCATGCCGTTCTGTGCGGCTTTCTGGGTGGCGGGCTCAATCTTGCGGTGGGCGTGTCAGGCCCCGCTGTGGATATCTTTTTCATTCGCACGCAGATGGATCGGCGACGGATCGTCGCCACCAAGGCAGCAACGCAGGTGATCTCGCACGCGGCCAAGGTGGTGTTTTATGGCGCTGTCGCGACCGCAATGGGCACAGGAGACTGGATTCTGGTGCTGATTGCGGCGCCCTTCGCCGTCGCCGGCACCAATCTCGGCTATCACATCCTGCAGCGGTTGAGCGACGAAGGCTTCCACAAGTGGACGCGCTGGATCGTTACCGCCATTGGAATTTTCTACATGGCGCGCGGCTTGTCCTTGCTCCTCGGGGCCTGATGAGTATGGTGCCTCTAGGAGACGACATGGCACCTTTCGACAGCGTAACAGCGCGACTCATCCTGCTTTTGGCCGAGACTGGCTCCATTGGCCGCGCCGCGGAACGCGAGGGCATTGCCTCCTCTGCCGTGAGCCGCCGCGTGTCCGATCTCGAAGCGCGGCTGGGGGTCGTGCTGTTTGATCGTTCGGCCCATGGCGTGCGCCTCACCAAGGCAGGTGAAGCCTATGCCGAAGGGTGCCGGACCGTGTTGCGGTCGATCGCTGACCTCGATGCGATCATGACCGATTTTGGCTCGGGGCAGCGGGGGAGCCTGCGTCTGGCCTGTACCAGTTCGGCCCTGACCGGGCGGCTGCCGGAACTGCTGGCCAAGTTCGCCACACGGCATCCGGGCATCGAAATCAATATCAGCGAGATGGGCGCCGCCAAGGCGCTTCTGGCGCTGGACGAGGGACAGGCGGATGTCGCCATCGTCTCTGACAATTACGATTTTACGCGCTTTGACATCAAACCCTTCGAGGACGAGCGCATCTGGGTGCTGGTGCCGCCCGAGCATCCGCTGGCCGAAGACATCGAGCCGCGTAAGGCGATCCCTTTCGGCCAATTGCTCGATCATCCGATCGTCGGCATTCACCACGCCGGTTCGCTCGATCGGCTATTGGCGGAAGCTGCCGCCAAGGCGGGCCGAGAACTGATCGAGGCGCTGCGCGTGGAGAGCTTCCCGGCGCTGGTGCGCATGGTCGAAGCGGGCTTCGGAATCGGGTTCCTGCGCTCCACCAGCCTTCACCTTCTGGCAGGGACCGATCTCGTCTGCGCACCCCTGGCAGAGCCCTGGGCAATGCGGCAATTGCTGGTCGCACGGCGCAAATCGAGCCCGCTGTCGGCGGCAATGAAGGGCTTTATCGCCCTGTCGCAAGAGACTTATTTGCCGTCTGCGTAGTTAACAAGACATCTAGCGTCATATTTTCCTTTGACAGCTCCCAGGCATCGAGTCTAGGAAGCTGACAAGCGTCGTCAGGTTTCGACGCTCGCTCAGCACTTCTGGATGGGACTGCCTCTTCATGACTTCGCTTTTCCGCACTACTGCCGTTGCCGCCGCACTGTTTGCAGGCGCCCTTTCGATGGCCACTGTCGCCACCGCACAGGACAAGGTCATCGCCCACGCACAGGGCGAAACCACCATTTCCGGCGTTCCGGCCAAGGTTCTGGTTCAGGACTGGGCTTCGCTCGACAACCTTGCCGCTCTTGGCGTGGACGTTGCTGGCGTGCCGTCGTCCAACGCTCCGGGCTACCTCAAGGATGTGATCCCAGCCGACGCACTGCCGCTCGGTTCGCTGTTCGAGCCTGACTTTGAAGGCATCGCGGCCTCGGACTCGGACGTCTACTTCGTCTCCGGCCGTTCGGCTGCCGCCTATGAAACCGCCAAGGACATCCTCCCGACCGTCGACCTGTCGGTGAACAACGCTGCCATCATCGATGGCCTGAAGACCAACCTCACCACGCTGGGCGAAATCTTCGACAAGCAGGACAAGGCCGCCGAGCTGATCGCCAATGTCGATGCCAAGGTTGCTGAAGCCAAGGCCGCTGCCGAAGGCAAGGGCAATGCCCTCGTGATCGTGACCAATGCCGGCAAGCTGGGTGTCTATGGCCCCGACAGCCGCGTTTCCTGGGTCTATAACGAGGTCGGCATGCCGTCGGCTCTCGACAGCGTCAAGGACGGCGATCACGGTGGCGATGCCGTGACCTTCGAATTCCTGCTCGAAGTGAACCCGGACTGGGTCTTCGTTGTGGACCGTGATGCCGGCACCACCGAGAACACTGGTGCAGCGCAGGCCCTGCTCGATAACGAACTGTTCAACCAGACCACTGCCGCCAAGGAAGGTCAGATTGTTTATCTCGACTCTCAGGCCGCCTACATCACCATGAATGGCTACCAGGCGGTGACTCTTCTGCTTGACCAGGTCATCGCCGGCCTTCAGAAGTAATCCTACAATTCAGGGCCCGGCGGCCTCGGTCGCCGGGTCTTGCTGCATTTTATAGACCGGACTTTTCAGTGCCTGCGCTTATTGCCGGAACGATCATCACAATCGCCCTTGCGATTGTCAGTCTCTTTGTTGGCGTCAGCGATGTTTCGCTGGCGTCTTTGCTGTCCGGTGGCTGGGAAGGCCGACCCGGCGAAGTGCTGTTGATCAGCCGTATTCCCCGCACGGCAGCGCTGGTGCTGGCCGGTGCCTCGATGGCGATCTCGGGCCTGGTCATGCAGATGATCGTGCGCAACCGCTTCGTCGAACCGGGCACGACGGGCACCAGCGAATCTGCGGCGCTGGGTTTTCTGGTCGTGACGATCTTTGCGCCGGGCTGGCCGCTGATGGCCAAGATGGCGGTGGCGGCGCTGTTTGCCTTGGGTGGAACCGCCCTCTTCCTCCGCGTGCTGCGCGCGGTGCCGCTGCGCGATGTGCTGCTGGTGCCACTGGTCGGGATCATGCTCGGGGGCATTGTTGGAGCCATTGGCGCCTTTATCGCCTATCGAACCAATCTCATGGGCTCGATGCTGGCCTGGAACATGGGCGACTTTTCCGGCGTGCTGCGCGGGCGCTATGAGCTGATGTGGTTTGGCCTGGCCGGGTGCGTACTCGCCTATATCGCGGCGGATCGCTTTACGGTCGCCGGCATGGGCAAGGATTTTACCACCAATCTCGGGCTCAATCATCGCGCGGTGATGATCCTGGGTCTGGTGATTGTCTCTGTCGTCAGCGCGGTTGTGCTGGTGTCGGTCGGGTCGATCCCGTTCCTCGGGCTCATCGTCCCCAATGTGGTGAGCATGCTGATCGGCGATAATATGCGCCGCACTGTTCCCTGGGTCGCGGTGGGCGGCGCGGGCATGGTGCTGGCCTGCGATATCGTTGGCCGCCTTATTCGCTATCCCTATGAAATCCCGATTTCCGTGGTGATGGGCGTCGTCGGGTCACTGCTGTTCCTTTATCTGCTGTTGCGCACGCCGCGGGGTGCAAAATGAGCACCGAGACAATGTCATCCAATCCGCTTGCGCGCCTTTCGCGACCAGCCTGGGTGCTGATCGCGCTGACCGTTCTTGCTGTCGCGTCGGTCGTGCTCTTCATGACGCTGGGCGCCAAGGGCAGCTGGAGTTTCATTTTGCCCTTCCGCGGCAAGAAGCTGCTCGGGCTGCTGCTGGTGGCCTATTCGGTGGCGGTCTCTACCGTGCTGTTCCAGACGGTCACCAACAACCGCATCCTGACGCCGTCGATCATGGGCTTTGACGCGCTTTATGTGCTGATCAAGACGTGCATCGTGTTCTTCCTCGGCGTCGGGGCGCTGACCTCGATCAGCAGCGAATGGCAGTTTGTCTTCTCGCTGGTCGCCATGGTGGGCTTTTCGGGCTTCCTGTTCCGCTGGCTCTTCCTCGGGGAAGAGCGGAGCCTGCACCTTCTGGTGCTGGTCGGCATCATCTTTGGCACGCTGTTCCGGTCGTTCTCGAACTTGATGCAGCGCATGATGGATCCGGGTGCGTTCAACGTGCTGCAGGACACGCTCTTTGCCAGCTTTGCCACCACGGACCCTAGCCTGCTCGGCATCTCCTGCGTCATCGTGGGTGTGGTGAGCGTCGTTGGGTTCCGTATGATGCATGTCTATGACGTGCTCAATCTGGGCCGCGCGCAAGCGATCAATCTGGGGGTCGATTACAAGCGCACGGTGGCCATCATCCTGGTTCTCGTGTCGATCCTTGTGTCGGTGTCCACCGCGCTTGTTGGTCCGGTCACCTTCTTCGGCCTCTTGGTCGTCACGCTGGCCCATTCGCTGGTGGGCAATTCGCTGCACCGCTATGTGCTGCCAGCTTCGATCCTTCTGGGCATCATTGCCCTTGTGGGCGGGCAGACCCTGCTCGAACGCGTCTTCGCCTTTGATACCGCTCTCTCGATCATCATCGAGTTCCTGGGTGGCGTCGTCTTTATTGCCCTCGTGCTGAGGAGATCGGCCCGATGATCATCACCAATCAGGTCACCAAGAATTATGGCACCAGCTGCGTCGTCGATGGCGTGACGCTGGAGCTGCCACAGGGCGGTGTGACCTCGATCATCGGCCCCAATGGTGCCGGCAAGTCGACCCTGTTGTCGATGGTCAGCCGCCTCATGGCCATGGACAAGGGCAGCGTTACCATCGGCGGGCTCGACGTGACCAAGGCCAAGAGCGACGAGCTGGCCAAGAAGCTCTCGATCCTGCGGCAGGACAACCACATGACCGCGCGTCTGACTGTGCATGATCTGGTGTCCTTTGGCCGCTATCCCCATTCCAAGGGTCGCCTCAACATCGAGGACAAGGCGCATATCGACCGGGCGATCAAATATCTTGATCTTGAACCGCTGTCGGGCCGGTTCCTCGACGAGCTGTCCGGCGGGCAGCGCCAGCGCGCCTTTGTGGCCATGGTGCTGGCCCAGGACACGGATTATGTGCTGCTGGACGAGCCGCTTAACAATCTCGACATGAAGCATGCCATGGGCATGATGAAGCTGATGCGGCAGGCGGCCGACGATCTGGGCAAGACGGTCGTTCTGGTGCTGCACGACATCAACTTTGCTTCCTGGTATTCCGACCACATCGTGGCGATGAAGCTGGGCAAGGTCGCGGCGCAGGGTTCGGTCAAGGACATCATCCGCCCCGACGTGCTCAACCCCATCTATGAGATGGAGATCAATGTGCACGAGATCGGCGGGCAGTTGATCAGCGTTTATTACGGCTGAGGAGCGCCGCCTCGCGATAGGCCATTATGCGACCCCGGCCCGCTGCCTTGGCCGCATAACAGGCTGCATCCGCCTCGCCCATGAAACCCAGCGTCGATGGGGGCTCGGCCGTGATCACGGTGAGGCCCGCACTCGCCGATATGGCGTAGCTGCGCCCAGACCAGGCGAAGTCGAGCGCGGTGATCGCGCGCACGATCTTCTCGCCGACCTGCAGGCCGTTGAGCTCCGGGCAGCGGTTGAGGATCACCGCGAATTCATCCCCACCGATGCGTGCGACGATGTCGTGAGCGCGGCAGCATTCACGGATGGTCTCGGCCACCTTGCGCAGAAGCGCATCCCCGGCCGCATGGCCGGCGGTGTCGTTGACCGGCTTGAAGTGGTCAAGATCGATGAAGATGAGGCAGGCCGGCTTGTCGCTTTCGCGCGCCAGGGCAACGCTGTGATTGAGGGCCTTTTCGAAGGCAGCGCGATTGGTCAGGCCCGTGAGCGCATCGTGGCTGGCCGTGTGGGCGAGCTGGCGCTGCAGCGCCCTGCTCTGGGTCACGTCCTGGAAAATGAGCACGGCACCGATGATCTGGCCCGAGGCACCGAGCACCGGGGCGGCATTGCAGCGGATTTCCCGGCGCATGCCATCGCGACCGATCAGTTCGGCATCGTCCTCGACCCTTATCGCCTCACCGGTCGCAAGGCTGGTGAGGACCGGGCAATCCATGGGGAGGCCACTGGCATGATCCTGAAGGCTGAATATTTCGGTCACGGGGCGGCCGCGGGCAGCGTCAGCGTCGATCCCTGTCAGTTGTTCGGCAGCGGCGTTCATGAAGTCGACCTGCCCGAGCGCATCGACCGAGATCATGCCATCAGCAACCGAGGCCAGGATGACGCGCAGGCGCTCCTTTTCCTCGGCCAGCTCCTGTTCGACCATCTTGATATGGGTGACGTCCGTATCCGTGCCGATGGTGCGCAGGGGGGCGCCGTTTTCGTCCCATTCGACAGCACGACCCCGGCTCAGGACCCAGACATAGGAGCCGTCCTTGCGCCGTTCGCGATATTCGAGGCCCTGGAACGTCTCATCGCTGGTTTCCTGGCGGCCGATATTAGCCTTTACCCCGGGCAGATCGTCGGGGTGGATGCGCGAGTGCCAGGCTTCCGTTGCGCCATCGACCCATTCGTCGGGCTCATAACCGCGCATCAGCCGCCAGCCGTCGGAATAGAAAATGGTGTCGGTGCGATAGTCGTAGTCCCAGACGCCCTGGCGAGCGCTCTGGAGGGCGAAGCGCCAGCGCTTTTCCGTGTAGATGAGCGCCGCTTCGGCCTGCTTTTGCGCCTCGATATTGGTGAGCTGGAGGATGATGAGATCGGGATCGTCCTCCTCGCCGTCCCAGATGGTGGCTGCGGCAACGACCCAGATCGGATGACCATCGACATGGCGGAGGCGATGCTCGCCACGGCAGGAAGGGACTTCACCGCGCGCCAGCCGTCCGAGCTGGAGACTGAGGGCGGTGTCGTCGTCGGGATGGGCGAGATCGTAAATGCTGACGATCGGATCAGCAGTATCGTCGAGGCCCAGCATGTCTGCGAAGGCACGATTGGCATAGACAATGCTGCCATTGCGATCTGCCAGCAGCATGCCCACCGGCACCTTGTCCAGGAGGCGCATGATCATCGCATCGGAGCGCAGGAGGCGCTGCGGATCGGTGACCTGTCTTGTCGAGCGCGGCGGAACCATTAGGAGAGTATGGCGGAGGGCTCTTAACAATGCGCTTCAAAGTTATTGCAGATATTTTCCAATTAACTTTGGAGCGACACGCTTAGTCCAGGCGGGACAGAATAAAATCACGCTCTTCAGATAGACCTGCCCATTCTGATGGCGCATCTGCGTCGAAAATCAGCGTGTAAGGTCCGGTATAGCCAGCCTCCTCGGCAATGCCGACGCATTGGCCATAGTCCGCTTCGTCCATGCGCCCGTTGGAAAAGCTGGCCTTGGCGTGGCAGAGCTCGGCGCGGGGGAAGATGGAGGCGAGGCCGGCATATTTGTCCGGCCCGGTCCAGTTGCCGAAATCGGCGAGCAGGCCGACTTCTCCATCGAGACGGTCGAGTAGCGTATGGACGGCCTCAGGCGTTGCGAGGAGATCGAACCAGTTCTCCGTGACGAGGCGGAGGGGCGAGCCGGCATTGGCGGCAAGGAGCTCGCGGAAGCCGATGACGGAGCGATCCAGCGCATCCGACGAATAGGGCTGCTTGCCGGCAATGATGCGGGCATTTTCGGCGCCAAGCATATTGGCGACATCGATCCAGCCGGCGATCCAGCGCGTGTCGCGGGCGCCATTGACTGGATCGGTCATGTCCCCTGCATCGATCAGCAGGGTCTGCAGCGTCACATTAGAAACGCGGAGCTGGTCGCGCAGCTCGCCGAGATAGACGGGATCGCGGCTGCGG
>JAAZLP010000483.1 GCA_012799265.1 Phyllobacteriaceae bacterium
GAACGCCGCAGCAGGCAGGATCGCCGCGCCGAAGCCGTCAAAACGCACCAGTTCTTCAAATGCCGCTCGTGACATCTGCGTGAGCGCATCGTCGGCCTCGGCCATCCGACTGGCAAAACGTGCCAGGGTGGCGCTGTCCAGCCCATACTCCGATAGCGTCGGCAGGAGCTTCCGCCAGCGCACCCGCTCATAGTCCGTGTCGTGATTGGTCGGGTCCTGTGCCGCAGTCACACTCTCGGCCTCGACAAGCGCCGCAAGGGTTGCCGGTTCCACATCGAGCAGGGGCCTGAAAATGCGCACGCCCTCTACAGTCGAGAGAGCAGACATGCCCTTCAGGCCCTCGAGGCCGCTGCCATGGGCGAGGCGCATGAGCACGGTTTCGGCCTGATCGGCCCGATGGTGGGCAGTGAGCAGAAGGCTCGCGCCATCCTCCCGCATCGCCGCGCCCATCAGCCCGTAGCGCGCCTGTCGAGCCGCTTCGGAAATGCCGGTTTCGGGTTTTTCATCGGTCCAGGCCAGTCCGCGCGCCACAAGCCCCAAACGCGCCGCAATATCGAGGACCATCGCGACCTCGTCCCTGGCTTCGGGGCGTAGGCCGTGATCGACGCTATAGACGACAATTTTGGGTGCATTGGCGAGCTCTGCTGCCCATCTCTGGACCAGCAGCATCAGCGCCAGGCTGTCGGGGCCGCCGGAAACCGCGAGAGCGATCACTGGCTCTGCGGCGGCTGGCGCAAAGAGCTGCGCCAGCACATTTGGATCGCCCAGATCGGGCGTCAGGCCGGTGGACATTCAGCCTTTACCCGCTCCTCGGAGAGGCGCTGCTTGAAGGCCGGAATGGTGTCCGGATAGCGTGTCGAGACCTCGGTAAAGGTCCTACAGGCGGTTTCCCGTTCGCCCACGCCCGCCAGCGAAATGCCGAGCTTCATCAGAAGGTCCGGCGCCCGCGGATGCTGGGCGTTCTTCTGATAGGCTTCGACGAGGACATCGGCCGCTTCGGCATAGGCCGAGCGCGCGATCAGCGCCTCGCCCAGCCAACTGGTTGCGTCAGGCACCTGCGGGTGGCTGGGGTACAGTTCGATGAACTGGCCAAACTGCTGCTCGGCAAAATCGTAGTCACCCTGGAGCAGCGCCTCATAGCCCGCCCGGAACTGCGCATCGGCGTCTGCATTGTCGGCCGGCGTCGCGCGTGGATCGTAGGTCAGGTCGAGCGGCTGGCCATTGGCGAGGTTGATGCCGCCAGTAAGGCCGGTGCCAACCAAGGGATCGCCGGATTCGCCAAGACCATCGTCCGGCGCAATCGAGCCGTCGTCAAAGGTTGGATCGAACTCGGTCTCGCCGGGCAAAGGCTGGACGCCCTGCTCGGGGATTACGGTCAGGGGGGCGCTTTCTTCAGCGCCATCGGTGGCCGGGGTCTGCGGCAACGCCTGGGACGGCGTCACGCTGCCCCCTTGGGTTGCCGCCTCAGTTTTTCCCCCAGCACCGCCTTCCAGCTGCTGGAAGCGGAACTCGCTGTCTTCCTGGAGCCTGTTGAGGATTTCCTGAAGCTGGGTGATCTGGAAGGTCAGCCCGTCGATCTGGCCATTGAGCGAGCGGATCTGCTCCTCAAGCTGCTGCACGCGCACCATCAGCTGGGCACTGTCAGCCTGGGCCACGAGAATGCGGCCACCATTATTGTTGTAGGTGAGCCCGCTGAGTTCGCCCGGCATCGACTGTGCGACAACCTGTCCGCCCAGCCCCAGGGCCATGGTCAGCGCACAGATCGCGGCGCTTCCCTTTTTTGCTAATGATCGAACCGTCAATCCTGTCTCCAATTCGCGCCTGTCCGCGCTTTAGATGGGATACCTATAGCGCGGATAAAACCCAATTTTGGTGAAAAGAAAGCGCCCGGGCCATTTTACTGGCTCCGGGCGCTCTTGCCTCCAGTTTTCACTGGTTCATTGGTCCCTTGGGGGACCCTAGGCGTGGCCTTACTGGACGACGGTCACAGCGCGGCGGTTCTGGCTCCAGCAGGAGATGTCGTTACAGATTGCAACCGGACGTTCCTTGCCGAATGACTGGCTGGTGATGCGCTGGGCATTGACGCCGCGCGAAACGAGGTAGTTCACGACGACCGAGGCACGACGGGCGCCAAGGGCAATGTTGTATTCACGGGTACCGCGTTCGTCGGCATGGCCTTCGATCATGATGCGGTAGTTCGGGTACTGGTTGAGCCACTGGGCCTGCTTGTCGAGGGTGGCCATGGCTTCGCTGGTCAGCGAGCTCGAGTCGGTGGTGAAGAACACGCGGTCACCAACGGTGACGATGAATTCCTGCTGGCTGCCCGGAGCGCCCCCACCAGGGCCGGTATTGCCGACACCGGTCAGGCCGACATTGTCATTGGCAGAACGCGAACAGGCAGCGATCACCACGACGAAAAGCATCATCGCGGCAGCGCGCAGAACAGTATTTACGGGTGCGGGGATAGCCACGTGCGGCTCCTGAAAAGGCAACAATCTTAGGGGCAGCATTTACCGTGCTTAATCTTAAGGCCCGGTTTGCAGGCTTGGTTAATGTTTGCCTATTGGGGCGCGGATGTGGCGTGAATCCGGGCTTTTTTGTGACGTTGCTTTGTCGTCACAGTGTCGCGATCCCCTGCTGTTAAGGTTAAGTCCTTGTGGGAACTTAACCTTCTGTCAGCTTGAACTCGATGCGGCGGTTACGGCGGTAGGCGTCGTCATTCTCTGCCGGATCGAGCGGGGCAAATTCGCCGAATCCCGCAGCAACAAGACGTGCCGGGGCGACCCCGCGCGACACCAGATATTCGGCAACCGAAATCGCGCGCGCGGCCGAAAGCTCCCAGTTGGAGGGGAAGCGCGCATTGGAGATCGGTCGGCTGTCGGTGTGCCCGTCGATGCGGAGCACCCAGTTAAGGTCGGGCGGAATTTCCTGCTCAAGCTGCAGGATGGCATCGGCAAGCGCGTCGAGCTCCGGGAGACCCTCGTCCTGGATGGTCGCCTGGCCGGGGTCGAAGAGCACCTCGGACTGGAAGACGAAGCGGTCACCGACGACGCGGACATCCGCGCGGGTTTCGAGGATTTCGCGCAACCGACCGAAGAAGTCGGACCGATAGCGCGCCAGATCCTGCACGCGCTGGGCGAGGGCGAGGTTGAGGCGGCGGCCGAGATCGGCGATCTGTGTGCGGGATTCGGCGTCGCGCGCTTCCGAGGCTTCGAGGGCGGCCTCAAGCGCACCAATCTGCGTGCGTAGCGCCGCCAACTGCTGGTTGAGCAATGCAACCTGGGCATTGGCTTCATCGGACAGGCGTTCTGCGGCCATGAGGTCGGCTTCGAGCCCCGCAATCGCCGCGTCGCGATCGCCCAGCCCCGCGCCAATCCCGGCCAGCTGACCGGCCAGATCGTCCTTTTCGGCCTCGGCGCTCGCCAGCGTCGCGGTCAGCACGGCAAGCTGGGAGGTGAGGTCGTCCGAGGTCGCGCGCTCAAGCTGGAGTAGTTCGGTCAGTTCGGCGATCTGGCTATTGAGCCGCGATAGCGCCGTATCGCGCCCCTGCAATTCCTGGCCGAGGAAAAACTGGGTCAGCATGAACAGCGAGAGCAGGAAGATGATGACCAGCAACAGGCTCGACAGGGCGTCGACAAAGCCTGGCCAGTAATTGGTCTCCTGCCTGCGGCGCGAACGGGCGGCGGGCATGGATCAGTTCCGCCGCTCGTTGTCGGCTTCGTTGAGCATGGCTTCGATCAGGTCGCGCAGGCGTTTATTGGTTTCGCCCTGCTCATTGATATAGCGGCGCAAGTCGTCCTGTTCGGTGCGGATATGCTTGACCAGCCCGTCGATGCCGCGCGCCAGTTCGGCCATGGCGCGAATGGCGTTCTGCGAGGAATTCTGGTTCTGCATATTCGCGCCCAGCCGCTCGATGGCGGCCGTCATGTCCGGACCACCGGCATTGGCCTGCATGGCGCTGACCGGATGGTCGAGCTCGGTCATCGACGTCATCCAGTCTTCGAGATCGGTATAGAAGGCGTTCTGTGCCTGGCTGGTCTGAAGATCGAGAAAGCCCAGGATCAGCGATCCGGCAAGACCGAAGAGCGAGGACGAGAAGGCCGTGCCCATGCCGGAGAGCGGGGCTGCGAGACCTTCGCGCAGGGCGGAGAACTGGGTTGCCGTATCGCCGGTGGCGTCGAGCGCATTGATGACGCCGGCAACGCTGCTCACGGTTTCGAGCAGGCCGTAGAAGGTACCCATGAGGCCGAGGAAGACGAGCAGGCCCGTCAGATAGCGCGATGTGTCCTTGGCTTCGTCAAGGCGATTGCCGACGGAATCGAGGATCGAGCGCATGGAGGAGGGCGTGATGACAGCCTCACCAATGCGTTCACGCAATAGCCCCGCAACCGGCGCCAGCAGAACCGGCGGGCGCACATTGGCGACCGATCCGTCCTGCAGCGAGTTGACCCACTTCACCTCGGGGAAAAGGCGGAAGATCTGCCGGAAGCTGAGGAAAATGCCCACAAAGAGGGCGAAGAAAATCAGCGAGTTGATGAAGGGGTTCGCCCAGAAGAAGCTGATGATGTTGGTCATCAGGATCGCGGCGACCAGGCCCACCAGCACCAGGAAGATGATGATCTTGACCAGATAAATGGCCGGGCTGGACAGATGATAGGGATCGTAGGTCGTTTGAGTCATGTGTGCCGCACCGTGCCCCCCCGCACGCAAATCACCGCCCGGGAGTCTAGTGGCGGCTGAAAGGCGTGACAATGGAAAAGGTTAACAGAACCGATGCGGCGGTAATGGGGCGAGGGGCAGGGGCCGCTATCTGGTTCGCCCGGCAGGTCCTGAATGATCAGCTCTGGGCAGGCCATTCGTCTGGCGCATTCTGCTCGCCAACGGTTTCTTGAAAAACCTTTTTCCATCGCGTCGATCAAACGCGCATCCATTACTCGACTAACTCGATAGGACTTATCTAGTTTTAATGGGCAAGGCAGGAGGTTGCCTTGGTCACAATGTCTAGCGTGCTCATATTGCTAGTATTTTAGTGATCGCGTTGGCCGCTTGGCTCTCTCTGGTCGAGGGAAATGCAAGGGGTAAGCCGAGGGCGGGAGGCACAGCAAACCCCATTTGGGGTCAATTAGTGGAGACTGCTGTGAGCTTTAAACTTATCCGATTTCTGGCGATCCTGGCGGGAAGCGCCGCCGCCTTCTCGCCGGTTGCGTCCTACGCTTTGCCGGCTGCCCTGCAGCAGAGCAACAGCGGCCCGGGCGTCTATATCGACCTCTCCCATCTCGATGCCTTCCAGAAGGGTGGCGAAGAGCTGGTGATCATCGACATCCGTACCCCTGATCGTTATGCCGCGGGCCATATCCCCGGTGCGATCAATATTCCCCGCGAGCTGATCGAGTGGGGCAATGTCGACGGCGTTTTGGGTGAAACCAAGCCGATCGAAGAGCTGGAACCAATTCTGGCTGAAAAGGGTCTGAAGTACGATCAGCGCATTGTCGTCTATGGCGAGAAGACCGAAGGCGACCTGACCTATTCAGACGGCCGCTACGCCGGCAAGATTTACGTCTCGCTCGAATTTGCCGGTTTCGAAAAGGTCCACGTTCTGGATGGCGGCGTTGAATCCTGGACGGGTGCTCTGAGCACCGAGGAAACGGTCCTGCCCGCGAGCGATCTCAAGCTGACCAATTCCAAGCCGGTCATCGTCGACAAGGCCTATGTCCTCGCCGCGCTCGGTCGCGAAGACGAAAATATCTTTGTGCTCGATATGGGCGGCCAGTCACGCAACGAGGCCACGCGCATCGCCGGTTCACACAGCGCGCCAACCGGCCTCTATAGCGACACCAACAAGCTGCATGATGATCTGACGGCACTGGTGGCTCGTCTCGAAGAACTCGGCGTTCGCAAGGACAGCGAGATCATCACCAGCTGCGGTTGGGGCTGGGCGGCCTCGGATGGCCTCGCGCTGCTCAAGGACCTCGGCTACACAAACGTCAAGCTCTACGACGGCAGCTGGACGGAATGGGGTCTTGATCCCAACACGCCTAAGGCCGGTACCCAGTTCGAAAATATCTGAGTCTTACACGACAGTGGTCGCCGGGCTTCCTGGCGACCACTTGCCTTTCGATCCTTACTTGATCGGACGCAGCGCTTTCAGCAGCTGGCCATGCAGCGTTTCATTGCCGGCAACGATCTGACCGTTCCAGACCGAACCAGGCTGGCCGGCGAAGTCGCTCACGAGGCCACCGGCTTCCTTTACCATGAGCAGGCCCGCAGCCACGTCCCAGGGCTTGAGCCCCGCTTCCCAAAGCACGTCGAAGCGGCCGGCCGCGAGCCAGGCCATGTCGACGGCAATCGAGCCGGAGCGGCGGATACCGGCAACCGCCGGATTGATCTGGGCGAGCTGGCGCAGCTGCAGCGTATCGTTGGTCGTTCCCTGGGTCTTGATGCCAGTGGAAGCAACGGCATCCGAGAGGTGGCGGCGGTCAGCAACGCGCAGGCGCTTACGGTCAGCCAGCCAGGCGCCAGCGCCCTTTTCTGCCGTGTAGAGCTCGTCCATGATCGGGTTGTAGATTACCGAAGCCACGATATCGTCGCCGCGCTGCAGCGCGATGGCGACGGCAAAGAGCGGAATTCCGTGGAGGAAATTGGTGGTGCCGTCGAGAGGGTCGATGATCCAGGTGTGCTGGCCGTCGGTGCCGGCAACCTCGCCGCCCTCTTCCATCAGGAAAGCATAGGTCGGACGCGCCTTGCGCAGCTCGTCATAGACGATCTGCTCAGCGCGGATATCAGCCTTGGAGACGAAATCAGCTGGACCCTTGCGGGAGACCTGCAGGTTTTCAACCTCGTTGAAATCCTTGGTGAGAGACCGGCCAGCCCTGATGGCGGCATTGACCATGACGTTGAGGAGGGCGGAACGCGCCATAGGGAAAGTGCTCGCTAGCTCAAGCGGCCCGGCCGGCGGAGGCGATGCTCCGCTGCTGCCCGGCCCAGGGAACAGAAGTCCCGCCGCTGGTTTATAAGTGTGGCGCGCTTATTGCCCCAGAAAAGCGGTCGGTTCAAGGGTCTTGCGTTTCGGCTTCGTCCGGTTCGGCCTCCGCCGCGGGTTCATCTGCCTCGGCCTCTTCAGCCTCGTCGGCCTCAACCGGATTGGGCGTCACCACCTGGCTCGGCGCATTATCGGCATCGACCGGCGCGGGCAGCAGCGGGCCATCAACCTGCTGCTGGGCAGGCGTCGTGCCGGTTTGCGTGCCGGGCGGCGGGGAGGGCCAGAAGCGGGCGCGCTCTTCGGCGCGCGCCAGCGCATCGGCCGGGATGGAGACGAGCAGCGCGTCGAGTGAGGGATCAGAGAGCCCCTGCCGACGGGCGAGGGCGCGCCACATTGCCGCTTCCTCGAGATCGAGCGTAACGCCCTCACCAACGGCGACAAGCTTGGCAAAGCGGTTCTGCGCCACGACATTGCCCGCCTCGGCGGCGCGGCGATACCACTTCGCCGCTTCCTCAACGTCGCGTTCAAGGCCCTGGCCGAGATAGTAGAGCGTTGCGTAGTCGACCTGGGCCGCATCGAGCCCCTGCCGAGCCGCAAGCCCGATATAGCGGGCGCCTTCGATGTCGTCGGGAACCACGCCGGCGCCTTCGATCAGCATCGAGCCATAGTCATACTGTGCCTCTGCCAGCTCGGCGTCGGCGGCTTCCTTCATCAGCGCCGCGGCCTTGGTCAGGCTCGGCTCGGCATAGATGCCTTCGACATGGAGCAGGGCCATATTGTACTTGGCCGGGATATAGCCCGCCTCGGCAGCCTTGGCGAAAAGCTCGGCGGCGCGCTTGCGGTCCTTCTCGACCCCGGCGCCTTCCTGATAGAGCATGCCCAGCTCAAAGGTCGCCAGCATGTCGCCATTGCGCGAGGCCAGCTGATACCAGCCTGCCGCCCGCTCCATGTTCTGCCCGACGCCCAGACCCTTGGCATAGAGCTCGGCAATCAGCGTCTGCGCTGGCGCATCGCCCTTTTCTGCGCGGGGCAGGGCCAGTTCCAGCGCCGTCAGATAATAGCCGCGCTGATAGGCGCCAAAGGCGTAGTCCGGCTCGATCTTGGAGCCGAAGATGCTCTCGCTCACCTGATCGGCAGCCGTGCTCTGGGCCAGTGCCGGCAGCGGCAGGCAGAACAGGCTTGCAAGAAGCAGCGGGCGCAGATCCATCATGCCTTGGCCTGCACCGCTTTGGCGAAGGCGGCCAGCGCTTCCTTGGGATCGGGCGCAGTCCAGATCGTATCGGAGAGCGCGATGAATTCGGCGCCGGTGGTGTCAGCGTTGTCAGCACTCGCGCCTGGGTTGGCATAGACCGCCGGAACCTCAAACGTTGATGCCCACCAGATGGCCAGGTCGGCAGCATCGGCGTCGATCTTGCCGCCCAGCGAGCCAAACATGACATAGTCGACATCAAGCTCGCCAAAGCTCATGGCGTCGTGGCGCGTCCGGATATTGCCGACGCCGACAATGCCATCGGACTTCAGCGCCGAAACGGCGGCGCGAATGGCCTTGGTGCCGCCTTCGGTGATGTGTACGCCGTCTGCGCCGAGATCGCGCGCCAGCTCCACATTGTCTTCGAGAAGCACCGCCGCACCCGCGGCCTGCCCGACCTGAACCAGACGTTCGGCAAGCGTGGCATAGGCCGCATCGTCCAGCGTGCCCCGGCGCACGAGAATGGCCGAGACTTCCGGGCCGCTCAACACAGCCATCAGCTGGCGCGGGAACTGGGCAGGATCAAGATTTGCGGGAGTGATAAGGTAGAGTTGCGGCGCCATGCTGGTCCCGAATTGGTAGCCCGATGCCTCTATGGTGCCATTTTGGCGACAAAGGGACAGTCGTAATTCCAATAGGGGATAGAGCGGTCCCCGCGCAATGGTCGGTCGAAAAAGGATTGGCGCGCGCTCTTGGGAGGAATGCGCGCGCCTGACACGACAAGGGAGGCGTCGTGTTTTCGGGGATAGGCGCCTAGGCGGCCCGATCCAGTTCGTTGGACCATTCACCCAGGGCGGCCAGCGAGTTCATGCGGGCGCGGTGGGCAAAGGCTTCGCGGGCAGCCGGGAAGTTTTCGCGGCGACCAGCCCAGGTGCGCAGGGCAACGTTCTGCAGCGCGCGGCCATAGGAGAAGGTCAGCGGCCAGGGCTTGCCGGCAATCTTGTTCATGGCCGAAAGGTGCGCCGTTGCTTCTTCGTCGGTCTGGCCGCCGGAGAGGAAGGCGATGCCCGGAACGGCTGCCGGCACATGGGCCTTGAGCACTTCGACGGTGCGCTTGGCGACATCTTCAATCGATGGACGCTCGCGGGAATTGATGCCCGGCAGCACCATGTTGGGCTTGAGCAGCATGCCGGAGAGATCAACGCCAGCCAGGCGCAGTTCCTTGAAGACGTTTTCGAGAACGTCCGCCGTCACCTGCGCGCAGCGTTCCATCGAGTGGTTGCCCGGATCGCCGTCGCCGACAACTTCCGGCTCGACGATCGGCACGATGCCGGCTTCCTGGCAGAGCATGGCGTAGCGGGCCAGCGAATGCGCATTGGCGCGGATATTGTTGCGGGTCGGGGCAATGTCATTGATGGTGATGACAGCACGCCACTTGGCGAAACCGGCGCCCAGTTCTGCATAGTGCGCGAGGCGCTGGCGCAGGCCATCGAGGCCTTCGGTAATCTTTTCGCCGGCTTCGCCCGGCATCGGGAAGGCGCCGCGGTCGACCTTGATGCCCGGGATGACGTCGGCATCGGCCAGGATCGCGCGGAAGGGCACGCCACCAGCGGTTTCCTGCTTCAGGGTTTCCTCGGTGAGGATGACGCCGGAGATGTACTTGGTCATCGCTTCGGTCGCGCCGAACAGCATCTCGCGATAGTCGCGGCGCAGGTCGAGAACGTTTGGCAGATTGATCTTCTCGAAGCGCTTGCCGATCGTGCCTTCAGATTCGTCGGCTGCGAGAATGCCCATACCGGGCGTCATCAGCTTTTGTGCGATGGCGTTCAAAGACTTGGTCATCAGTCATGCCTTGGGTTGTGAGATGGCCTGACATTAGACTTTCGTTATCGCCGCCGCGATTAGACCTCCGCCTATGCGACGAAAGGCGAAGGGCGGGTTCGCCCTGAAATCTTCGCCGAAAAAAGAAATCGCCGGAGTATGGCTCCGGCGATTTGTCAGATTACTTTTTCAGCGCTTCGACGCCGGGCAGGGGCTTGCCTTCCATCCATTCGAGGAAGGCGCCACCGGCGGTTGAAACATAGGTCAGCTCGTCCTTGACCCCGGCATGGGCCAGTGCGCCTACAGTGTCGCCCCCACCGGCCACCGAGACCAGAAGGCCATCATGCGTACGCTTGGCGACATGCTTGGCGATGGCCACCGTGCCTGCATCGAAGGGCTCCATTTCGAAGGCGCCAACGGGGCCGTTCCAGACCACGGTATGGGCATCGTCAATGGCTGCATTGATGCGTTCGATGGATGAGGGGCCGATGTCGAGAATCATGCCATCGGGATCAATTGCGTCGACGCCATAAAGACGGGTCGGCGAATTGGCCTTGAAGTGCCAGGAAACGACGGCGTCGATCGGGAGGATGATGGCGCAGCCGGATTTTTCCGCCTTGTCCATGATACGGCGGGCCGTGTCAGCGAGGTCCTTTTCGCAGAGCGACTTGCCAACGCCATAGCCCTGGGCATGCAGGAACGTATTGGCCATGCCGCCGCCAATGACGAGGCCATCGACCTTGGTAACGAGGTTTTCGAGCAGGTCGATCTTGGACGAGACCTTGGCGCCACCGACAATGGCGACGACTGGCTTCTTGGGCTTGCCGAGGCCGGCTTCCAGCGCTTCCAGTTCTGCCTGCATGGCAAGGCCAGCGGCTGCGGGCAGCAGGCGCGCAACGGCCTCGGTCGAGGCATGGGCGCGATGCGCGGCCGAGAAGGCGTCGTTGACATAAAGATCGCCGAGGCTCGCCATGCGCTTGGCCAGTTCGACGTCATTGGCTTCTTCGCCGGGGTGGAAACGGGTGTTTTCCAGCACCAGCACGGAGCCGACCGGCGCCTCTTCGATGGCCTGGGCGGCATCCGAGACGTCTTCCCAGTCCGTGGCCACGAAGCCAACCGGATGGCCGGTGACGTTGGCGACCGCTTCGCAGACCTGTTCAAGCGAAAACTCGGGATCGACCTTGCCCTTGGGACGGCCGAAATGGGAGAGCAGCACAACCTTGCCGTCCCGCTTGACGATTTCGCGGATGGTCGGGACCAGCCGCTCGATGCGCGTGGCGTCCGTTACCTTGCCGTCAGCGACCGGCACATTGAGGTCGGCCCTCAGCAGCACGCGCTTGCCTGTCAGATCGAGTTCGTCGAGGGTTTTGAAGCTCTCGCTCATATTGCTGCTCCCGGTCACAATCTCTGGCGGTGGGTTAGCAGAGTGCCACGCCATGCGGAAGCCGGGGAGAGAGAAAACTCGTCCCCGTTCCGGCCTGTTGGGCTAACCCTTTAGGCGAGTACCGCGACGGATTAGGCGGAGAGCTTGAGCGCGTCGAGTTGTGGCAGGTTGAGCGCCGCCACCAGCGCCCGGTATTCGTGCCGCGCATTGACGTGGGAGATCGACGGCGCGCTGCCCAGCATTTCGGCGTCCAGCGGGTCGAATACGGTCATGCCCGAAAGAAAGAGCGAGCGAAAAATTACGCGTTCAGCGATTCCCGCTGCCACGCGACACCCCAGACCACCGGCCAGGCTATCCACCAGGTCCTGCACCCGGCTGGCATTGTTGGAGGCCAGATTGGAAATGCGGTTGCGCACCAGCACCCAGTCGAGATTGCGGCCGGTCTTCTGCCGCTCGGCCCGCGCCTTGTGCACATTGCGTGTATAGGGGCTGGCCTCAAGCGGCGCGCCGGTCTTGGGATCGATGCGCGCGAGCACGTCGATATCGATCATGCTGTCATTGATGGGGGTGATCAGCGTATCGGCAGCACCATGGGCGAGACGCGCCAGATTGCCATCGAAGCCGGGCGTGTCGATGACGACGAAATCCACCTCATTGTTCAGCCCGTTCATGGTCCGCTCGAAAATATCGAGCTCGACGCGCTGGTTCTCGGTGATGGAATCGCCCCAGGCGGTTGGCAGGTGGACATGCTTGGGCATGAGCACTTCGCGCTTGCTGGCGTCCGCGGTAGCGCGGCGGTTGCGCACATAGCGGGTCAGCGTTTGCTGGCGGCTGTCGACATCGATCGTGGCAACCGAAAAACCCTGATACAGCAGGTAAACGGCGAGGTGAAGGGCCGTCGTCGACTTGCCCGAGCCGCCCTTTTCGTTCCCGACTGTAATGATATGCGCCATGATCGGGTCCCCAAATCAGCGTTTACCTTTGTGTAACCATCAAGCGATTTCATGGTTAACAGGTCACTAACGAAGCCGGCTGGCGACAAAATTGATTGGGTAAATCGCCCCCTCTAATCGGCCATGGCGAAAAGGCCGGGATAGTCCGTCACAAGCCCGGTCTCATCGACAGCCAGTTCGGCCTCGAAATCCGCCGACTGGAAGAGAAAGCCCCCCGGGCCGAGCCGCGTATAGATCTGCTCGGATCGTTTGAAGCTGAAATCGGTCGCATCGATCCAGGCCATGGCAAAGCGAATGGGCTGATTGTCCTGCCAGTCCGTCCGCCAGATGGGGAGAGAATTGGTCATCGGCGTCGGCCAGATGTCGACGTCGATACAGCCTCTGAGGGCCGCTACAGGCTCCGCCCGGTCATCCGACCAGCCCCCTGCGCCATCTGAAAATAGCTCCAGCAGCCTGCCATCCGTCCGCTCGATCCTGACGGTCCGGGTATGCCCATTCTCGTCGAGCTTGAGACGATAGAAGAGCCCGAAATCCGGCCCGATGATGGTCCCGCGAATGCGCGTATCGCGGCCATTGGCCACGACATGGGCATGCTCGAACGTCTTGAAATCGAGGCCCTGCCAACGGATCGAGTGATTGAGAAGCATCGCTGGTCCGGCTTCAATGTTAAGACCTACACGATGCCTCAACACCCGCCGCCTGTCACCCTGGCGCAGGCCGGGGAAATTTCTGCGAAGCCGCGATCGCAGCAGGCGGGCGCGGTAACAAAAAAGGCGCCCCGAAGAGCGCCTTTTCATATTCGTTGGCTTATCGCTTAGAGCGTCTTGGCCAGCGCAACAGCGGTGTCGCTCATGCGGTTCGAGAAGCCCCATTCATTGTCGTACCAGCTGAGGATCGACACGAAATTGCCGCCCATGACCTTGGTCTGGTCCAGCGCCATGGTCGAGGAGTGCGGGTCGTGGTTGAAGTCGATCGAGACGTTCGGCACTTCGGTATAGCCAAGAATGCCCTTGAGCTCGCCGTCGGCATACTTCTTGATCGCGGCGTTGATTTCCTCGGCGGTCACATCGCGCGAGGCGATGAACTTGAGGTCGACGCAGGAGACGTTCGGGGTCGGCACGCGAACCGACACACCGTCCAGCTTGCCCTTCAGTTCCGGCAGCACGAGGCCAATGGCCTTGGCAGCGCCGGTCGAGGTCGGGATCTGGCTCAGGGCAGCAGCGCGGCCGCGATAGAGGTCCTTGTGCATGGTGTCGAGCGTCGGCTGGTCACCGGTGTAGGAGTGGATGGTGGTCATCAACCCCTTCTCGATGCCGAATTCCTTGTGCAGCACATAGGCAACCGGCGCGAGGCAGTTGGTGGTGCACGAGGCGTTCGAGATCACCACATCATCCTTGGTCAGGCTGTTGTGGTTGATGCCATAGACGATGGTCTTGTCTGCGCCATCGCCGGGAGCGGAAATGATCACCTTCTTGGCGCCAGCCTTGAGGTGGGCCGAAGCCTTTTCCTTCGATGTGAAGATGCCGGTGCATTCAAGCGCGATATCAACGCCCATCGCGGCGTGCGGCAGGTTTGCCGGGTCACGCTCAGCGGTCACCTTGATCGGGCCACGACCAACGTCGATCGTATCGCCGTCGACCTTCACGTCATGCGGGAAACGACCGTGCACGCTGTCAAAGCGCAGCAGGTGAGCATTGGTCTCAACCGGACCGAGATCGTTGATGGCGACGACTTCGATGTCGGTGCGGCCGGATTCGATAATGGCGCGCAGGACGTTGCGACCGATACGGCCAAATCCGTTAATGGCGACGCGAACTGCCATAGTAGACGCTCCTAAGGATGGAGGTGAGAAGGGGAGGCGGGGCTCTCTTACAACTGTGCGGTTGCGGCTTCAACAACGGCTTTGGCCGTAATGCCAAAGTGGGAGTAAAGCGCGTCAATCGGGCCAGATGCACCGAACGAATTCATGCCGACAAAGCGGCCCTTGTCGCCCAGGATCTTGTTCCAGCTCATTTCGATACCGGCCTCTACTGCCACACGCGCCTTGGCCGAGCCGAAGATTTCGGCCTTGTAGGCGTCCGACTGCTTGTTGAAGAGCTCCATGGACGGCACCGACACGACGCGGGCGGAGGTGCCCTGTTCAGCCAGCTGCTTCTGGGCTTCAACGGCGATCGCCACTTCCGAGCCGGTGGCGAAGATCACCACATCTGCATCGGCCGGGCCAACCAGCGAATAGGCGCCCTTGGCCGACTTGTTCTCAGCCGAATATTCGGTGCGCACGGCCGGCAGGTTCTGACGCGAGAGCGCCAGGATCGACGGGGTCTTCTGGGCTTCCATCGCCAGTTCCCAGCACTCGGCCGTTTCCATCGCGTCAGCGGGACGGAAAACATAGAGGTTGGGGATGGCGCGCAGCGCGCTCAGGTGTTCCACCGGCTGGTGGGTCGGGCCGTCTTCGCCCAGACCGATCGAGTCGTGGGTCATGACATAGATCGAGCGCACTTCCATAAGCGCGGAAAGGCGGATGGCCGGACGGGCATAGTCGGTGAAGACCATGAAGGTGCCGCCATAGGGGATGAGGCCGCCATGCAGCGCCACGCCGTTCATGGCCGCGGCCATTTCATGCTCGCGGATGCCGTACATCATGTAACGACCGGTGCGGCTGTTTGCCTGGAACGGCAGGGTTTCGGGCGTATTGGTCAAGTTCGAGCCGGTGAGGTCGGCAGAGCCGCCCAGCGTTTCCGGTACGGCCTTGTTGATCACTTCCAGCGCCATCTGGCTCGACTTGCGGGTCGCAACTTTGGGCTTATCTTCAGCGAGCTTCTGTTTGTACTCGGCCATGGCCGCCGAGAAGTCAGCCGGCAGCTTGCCGGACATGCGGCGGGTGAATTCGTCCTTCTTCGGCGAGGCGGCGAGACGAGCTTCCCATTCACCGCGCAGGTTCTGGCTGCGGGTGCCGGCAGCGCGCCATGCGTCGAGGATGGCGGCCGGAATTTCAAATGCCGGGTAGTCAATGCCCAGCGCGGCCTTGGCGCCAGCCAGTTCTTCAGCACCAAGCGGCGAGCCGTGAACCTTCTCGGTGCCGGCCTTCTTGGGAGCGCCATAACCGATGGTGGTCTTGGCAGCGATCAGCGTCGGCTTGTCGGTCGATGCCTTGGCCTCGTTCAGGGCTGCCTCGATGGCGTCCTGATCGTGGCCGTCGATCTCGATCGTGTTCCAGCCGACAGCCTTGAAGCGGGCGATCTGGTCGGTCGAGTCGGCGTTGGAGACCTTGCCGTCGATGGTGATGTCGTTGTTGTCCCAGATGACGATCAGCTTGTTGAGCTTGAGGTGACCGGCCAGCGAGATGGCTTCCTGCGAAATGCCTTCCATGAGGCAACCGTCGCCGGCGAGCACATAGGTATAGTGGTCAACGAGATCGGAGCCGAACTCGGCAGCGAGCTTGGCTTCGGCGACGGCAAATCCGACCGAATTGGCAATGCCCTGACCGAGCGGGCCGGTCGTCGTTTCGATACCCGTGGCATGGCCAAATTCGGGGTGACCGGCGGTCTTGGCACCCAACTGACGGAAGTTCTTCACCTCGTCCAGCGTCATGTCCTCATAGCCCAGCAGGTAGAGCGAGGAATAAAGCAGCATCGAGCCGTGACCGGCCGAGAGAATGAAGCGGTCGCGATCGGCCCAGTGGCTATCGGCGGGATCGAACTTCATCACCTTGGTGAAAAGGACGGTGGCGATATCGGCGCAGCCCATGGGCAGGCCGGGGTGACCGGAATTGGCTTTTTCGACGGCGTCCATGGAAAGGGACCGGATCGCATTGGCCAATTCATTCTGCTGAGCTGTGTTTGTCATCGCTAAGGCCGCTCTCTGATGCTGAGGAAGGCAGGAAATAAGGGGATGAGAGGCCAGACAAGCCTCCTCCCAAAAGCGGTTTGAGGCATAACAGCTTCGGTCTGGCTGTCAATGTCACCCATCCCCAGACCCGTCCA
>JAAZLP010000484.1 GCA_012799265.1 Phyllobacteriaceae bacterium
ATTGCGCGGTGAGCGGGAATTACGCTTTTCTGCCACGGCTCAAGAAGTCCTCGAAGGGGTCGGCAGTTTCAGCAGGCTCTGCCATGCGGATGCGCGAGCGGCTGGAGGGTGTGAGCCCGAACTCGCTTTCGATCTGTGCCATCTGCGCCAGGCACTTGTTGGCAACAGCCAGGAACGGGTTCTGGATGATGTTGTCGTTCGACGTCTTCACCACATGGCCGCGGCGTTTGACTTCCTGCTCGGCTTCCAGCCAGCGTCGCCAGATGACGACGTAGCGGGCGAGCGCGCCGGTATCGAGTTCGGTCATCACGCCATGGCGGGCAAGCAGTGCCGCCATCTCAGTGAACTTTGCCTGCGCTTCCTCATCGAGATGATCCGGCGGCGCGGGAACTGCTACCACCGGCTTTGGCTCGGACTTGTTGATGCGATGCGGGCGAGCCGTACCCTTGACCAGCTTCAAATGCGTCGGCAGCGGCTTGCGGCCGGCCATGTCAAAACTCCTGTCTCCAAATGTACAAGCGCCGGTTTGATAAGCTCGTCACTCGTGTGTACCATCAGATGCTGAGCAGCTATTCCGGCGTGTGAGCCGACTGTGCTGCGTGAGGCTGAACCCAAGAAGGAGGAACCATCATGCCGTTCAATAAAAAGGTAGCCCTGGTTACCGGTGCGGGCTCCGGAATTGGCGAAGCCATCGCCAAGGAGTTGGCTGGTCTCGGCGCCCGAATTGTCCTCGCAGATATCAATGAAGCAGGTGCGCAAAGAGTGGCAGACGAAATCGCGGCCACTAACGGAGAGGCCGTCCCCTTCAAGGCCGATAGTGCTTCACCTGACGACAACAACGAGGCCGTTGCTTTTGCAGTCCGTACCTATGGCAAACTGAATTACGCAGTGAACAATGCCGGGATCGGCGGGAACGCCGCACCCACCGGGGAAGTCGATATCGAAGATTGGGATCGCGTGATCGATATCAATCTCAACGGCATTCTCTACGCCATGCGGTATCAGATACCGGCCATGCTGGAGGCGGGCGCGAGCGAAAGTGCCATCGTCAACATGGCTTCCATCCACGGCGCGGTTGCTGCGATCGGCAACAGCGCCTACACGGCTGCCAAGCACGGCGTGGTCGGGCTGACCAAGAACGCGGCCGCAGAATACGGACCGCAAGGGCTGCGTATCAATTGCGTGGGCCCCGCTTACATTGACACACCCCTTCTCGACAACCTGCCCGATGAAATCCGCACGGAACTGGTGGCGCGTCACCCGCTCGGTCGTCTCGGACGGGCCGAAGAGGTGGCCAAGGTGGTTCGCTTCCTATTGTCCGACGACGCATCATTCGTTACCGGCAGCTATTATCTCGTCGATGGTGGATACACGGCCATCTGATACACCTCGCAGCAGCAAGCCTGCATAATAGCATTATCGCTCAAAGACGGCTTCCGACTCAGAGCCGCCGATCCTCATCGGTTCGGGACAGGAGATCTCATCCTCTCAAAGAACCGCCGCAGGCAATAGCTGCGTGCGATCGACACGACGGTGAAGATGGCGCCCATCGCCATGTTCTCGGCGAGCGTCGTCGACAATCCGAACAGCGGGAACACCAGCATCTGGGTGATGACTGCGATGCCGTAGCCGACGGCGACATTGGCGAAGGATTCCACCAGCGACATGGTGCGGGTCTGTTTCATGCCGCTGCAGTATCCTTGGCCGCATCCCCGGCATCGGGCACGCGCTCGGCGGCGATCTCGTCAAAGCTGCGGCCATCGCCGTCCAGCGTTGCCGCCTTGCCGGTAAATGTCTGCCAGCGCTTGACGACGACGTCGCAGAATGCCTCCGACAACTCGAGGCCGTAAACTTTGCGGCCGGTCTTCTCGCCAGCAATCAGCTGCGATCCAGACCCCGAGAACGGCTCGTAGCAGATATCGCCAGGACGGGTATGCAGCTGCATTGGCAGCGTGAAGACGCGCACCGGTTTCGAGGTCGGATGCTCGCGCGTTTCGATCTCGGACGACGGAATATTCCACACCGTGGTCGGCCAGCTTTCAAAA
>JAAZLP010000485.1 GCA_012799265.1 Phyllobacteriaceae bacterium
AACTTCGTGAATTTCACACCCTACGAGCCCGAGCGCGTACCGGTCGGCATCTACGCCGAAGCCGATATCGCGGTCACCGGTAACGTCGTCGAAAACTGCCCCGGCATCGCCTATCTCCTGGGCTGGGGCCCCTATCTTCGCAATGTCGCCCTCTGCGGCAACGTCGCCGTCAAAAGCCGTATTGGCATCGGCGTCTCCATCGCCGAAGGCGCCGGCACCGCCGACATCTCCGCCAACCGTATCGACGCCTCCCAGCACCAGATCGCCGGCATGCGCTGGCACGACGTCGCCGAACCCGACCTCGCCGCCGTGCAGGAAAACTACCCGCAGATCACTATCCGCTAGGGCGGTGGCGAGCTCAGTGGCCAGGGCAACTGTTGACGTTTCGAAGGGACCAGGCCACAATCTCTACGCAATTTGCGTATAGATAAGCCATGACGCCCGATGACATTCGAATTGTTGTCGACTTGGACGGCTCCGAAGATCCCATTCTTCTGGTCGAGGTTTTCACCCCGCACGGAAGCCTGCAATTGCTGGGAAAATTTGAGGTCGGAGATCGGCAACTCATTATCCGGGAAGCACATCTGGGCGGTGACGTGTCCCTAAAGTGGGGCTGGCCCGTGTTGCGCAGCCTGGGTCGAACTATTGCGGAGAAGTTGGATGTCGACGCCATCGAAGTTCATGGAGCGGTTCGGTCAACAGGTGCAAGCCCGGGACGTCGACCGGGTGCCCTCCGGTTCCCCCGTCCGGCTCAGCCTCACCCAGGAAGCGACAGCAAACATCCCTGAGGCTGCGCGACTCCTGGCGCAACGTCACGTAACCCTGAGAAGCGCCCACGCAGCGCTGACGGATATGACTGATAGGGGTAGAGGCTATGTCCTCGCCCCTGCGGTTGACGACTTGGCGAGGCTTCAGGATGAGTTGCGTGCCGTTGGTGTCGTCGCCAAGGTGCACGCGCCAACCAAGATCAGCGCGCGTCAGGTGCGGGAAAGAACAGGCCTCTCACAGGAGGCCTTCGCCCTTCGCTACGGTCTCGACGTTTCGACCCTTCGCAACTGGGAGCAAGACCGCTCGGAGCCGGATGCGGCGGCAACTACACTGCTCTGGACCATTGCCCGCAATCCGAAGGCGGTCGAGAAATCCCTCGAAATGGAACAGGCTGACCTAGTCTAGCCCTGCGCCAGCAACGCTTCCACTTCATTGCGCTTCGGCGCGCCGAGGCGGCCGCCGAAGACGGTGCATTTGATGGCCGCGGCAGCGCTGGCAAAGCGCACCGCTTCAGCGACCGACCTTCCTTCGGCAATCATCAGCGTGAACGCGCCATGGAAGACATCGCCTGCGGCCAGCGTGTCGACGGCCACGACCTTGGGCGGCAGCAGATGGTGCAACTCGCCGTCTTCGATCCAGTAGCAGCCCTTGTCGCCATCGGTGACGGCGCAAAGGCCTGAAAAGCGGCGGCTCATCTCGCGCACGGCCTTGGCGCAATCTTCTTCGCCCGTCAGTGCCTGCGCGGCGGGTGCGGAAAAGACATTGTGGGTTGCAAGACCCGCCAGCGTCGTCAGCGCCTCGATCGGCCCGACATCGCCGTCGAGCACGGCAACCTTGCCCGCGTCACGCGCCAGCGTCAGCGCCTTTTCGGCGCCCTCGACCCAGCGCACATCGACCTGCGTGGCGTCCGCCGAGCGGATGAGTTCGTCATCGAGCCAGCTCGGGTCACTGCCGAGACCCTTGTCATAATAGGGAACGATCAGCCGCTCGCCTTCGGCATCGACAATGACCGCGCTCACAGGCGTTGCTACGCCCTTCGCCCGCCACACATGGCGGCAGTCCACGCCTTCGGCCTCGACCTCGGCAATGAAGCGGTCACCCATGGAATCGTCACCAATTCGGGTGATGAGGCTGGCGCTGGCGCCGAGCCGCGCCGCCGCGGTGGCCGCGCTGGTGGCCATGCCGTGGGCAGCCTGAACCAGGGAATTGGGCAGCACCTTTCCCGGGCGCGCGGGCAGCCGCTCGACCGAGAAAATCATGTCCATCGTGGCTGCACCAAGAAATACGAGATGCGGGCAAGGTGCCATGGCAAGCGGGCCGATCAGCAGCATCGGCCAGCGGCCGGTGGTTTAACAACGAGAACCCCGGCCATACCGTCCCCGGCCGAGGTCAACAAGCCATATCAAGGGCGAACGGTTCGGTATCCAGCCTTTGAGGCAGCGTTAAATGGCCTCAGTCGCCCGCAGTTCGCCGACCACCGCGCCACGCACGCTTTTGATCGGCAGGCTGATGAACTTCTCGAGGAGAGCCCGCTGGGCCGCGTCCGGCTCGGCATATTTCATCAACAGGGCTGCCGCCATCGCATGGCTCGCTTCCATCTTGCCATCATCGCACTTGATGGCGTAGCCCCAGCCCTTGTCGCGGATGGCGCCACATTGCACGCCCTCGGCCCCGCCCTTCTGCATGACGCGGCCCTGGAAGGCCTCCATAACCAGCGTGTCGAAATGCCCGGTGCCGGCGACAAGATGGGGATGGCTGGTGGCCGCATCGAACAGCGCCTTGGCGCCTGCCACATGGCCTTCGTCGAGCCCCTTGCCGGTCGCCATGCGGGCAAAACCGCGCGCCCAGGCGCGCAGCGGCGCGGCAAAGGTCGGGATCGAACACCCGTCGGTGCCGCAGAAATCTTCGGTCAGATCTTCGCCAATGGCAAATTCGACCGCCGCCCGCACCGCCTTCTGCACTTCATGTTCACGCGCAACGTAACCTTCGGTCGGCACGCCCATGGCCAGCGCCACACTCAGCATGCCCGAATGCTTGCCCGAGCAATTATTGTGCAGCGCGCTGGGCGCAGCCCCTGCCACCCGCAGCGCGTCGCGCGCCTTGCCATTGGTGGGCATATGCGCACCGCATTCGAGATCATCGACCGACAGGCCCATCCGCTCCAGAAAATGGGCGACATTGCTCACATGGTCATCTTCGCCGTGATGCGAGGCACAGGCCAGCGCCAGCTCCTCCGGGCGATGGTTGAATTTCTCGATCGCATGCCGGTCAAAGATGGCCAGCGCCTGCATGGACTTGATGGCGGAGCGCGGAAACACCCGGCGCTCGACGTCACCGCCAGAAGCGATCACCTGCCCTTTTGCATCAACAATGATGAAAGCGCCACGATGGCGATTCTCGACCCAGTTGCCCCGAACGGCTTCAGCGAGAATGGGATTTGCATCCATGACAAAAAACTCCGGTCCTGCGGTTCACCACGAACAGCCACAGGACCGGAAAGTCAACATGCATGGGATAGGAGGTACGCGCGGCAGGCTACTGAAGAACGCAAACGTGCTGGATCGACTAGCGCTGTACCGGGGTCAGAAAACGGGAATTGACCCAGCCCTTGGTGCGGTTGCGTTCAACCAGGCACCAGTCCGAGCTGTTCTGAACCTGAATGCACCGCTCGACCCAGACATGGGTATTGGGCTGGAACGCACCGACCTTCTGCGAGTAGCTCGCCGGCCATTTGCGGACATTGAGCTGATCCCAGCGGGCGACACCCGACACCTTGGCCAGGGTCTCGACCTGGTAGCCGGCAGCCATGGCGGGCTGCACCGCGAAAGCAGCGGCGGCGGTGACAACGAGGCCGCAGAGCGCGGCGACGAAAACTTTTTCCTGGGCCTTGTTCATGGTCGGTCTCCCGAGGGGCAATCTGATGTTGCGCCCAACCTAATCACGCGGCCTTGAACCCACCCTGATAGGCGGGTTCAGATTCCGTTCATAATTGGTCCAAAACCGAAGGATGCGCGCGCAAACGTCTCATTGTCAGCGCCCCGACATGAGCGTCCTATGGCACCCCTGTTTAAGGCAAGACCATCTGCCCCGGAGGAAAACATGGCCGCGTTCATACCACCCGACCACCCAGATCGCAGCGCCATCATGGACGAGGTCCATGCCCGTCCGGTCGAGATCATCCCCGAAACCTGCCGCGTTCGCCGCCTCGTCGTGGTCATGCCGTCCGAACCTGGCGCTATGCAGCAAGCCTTTGAACGCTTTGCACAATTCCGTGCAACGATGGGCGCTGAAACGCTGCAGTCGAGCAGCCGCCAATATAGTTTCGAGACGCCTACGCGCGCGGTGACTTGGGAATTCCATACCGAATTCATCACCATCACCTGGCGCGCCGCATCGGACGACAGCGAGAACTGGCCCGATGATATCGGCCTCGAAGCGATCGGCGATGGCCAGCTCATCGGCGCCGCCCGCGTCGACGTCATCGAAGAAACTGTCATACCCGACAGGCTCTTAGGTAGTTTCAACCTCGCCAGCCTCTGCCTCGCAGACGTTGAAAGCGGCAAGGCACAGGTGGCAACCGACTTCATCCCCGACGCCGCTCGCTTCACCCGCCTCGAATTCGCCGCCGGAGGTCTAACCACCCTTCGCCGCTCGATAATTTTGCGTCGCCTGCTGGAAGTCGAGACCTATCGCTGCATGGCCCTGCTCGGCCTCCCCCTGGCCCGCGCCGCCTCGCATGATGTGCGCGACATGGAAACCAAGCTGGCGCAGGTCATCGATCGCATGTCCGACGTCACAAACCCTTCCAATGCAAAGGAAAATCTCGACGAGCTGCACCAACTCTCGGTTCGCTCGGGACAGATGTCGGAACGTCTGGGCTATCGCTTCGCCGCCGGTCGTGCCTATGGCAACGTGCTGCGCGCCCGCCTCGAAGGGTTGCGCGAAAGCGGCACCAGCCGCGGTTCGACCCTGACGCACTATATCAGCAATCGAGTTGATCCGGGCCTCGCCACCTGCGAAGCAATCGAAAAGCGGCTGCGGGTTCTGGCCAGCAAGATCGAGCGCGCCATTGGCCTGCTCAATGTCCGCATCGGCGTCGACATGCAGGTGCAAAACGCTGCCCTGCTTGACAATATTGCCAAGACCGCGCGCAGCCAGTTCCTGCTCCAGCGCACGGTTGAAGGCCTCTCGACCATCGCGATCAGCTATTATCTTCTCGGCATTATCAGCTATCTGATGGCCGGACCGCTGTCGCAGCTGCATTGGGACAAGACCATGGCGTTGTCGATTTCGGCGCCCTTCGTGGTGCTCATCGTCTGGTTCATGGTGCGCCAGGTCCGAAAGTCACACGACGCGCATTGATCACTTCATCCAGAAGACGGGAACGAGATCTGTCGAGATCGGCTCGTTCCTGTCGTTGGTGGTCATGCTATCGGCCATATGTGCCCACCAGCGCTGCATTATTTCCGCCTGCGGCAGCGCGTCCATTTTGTGATCCACCCGCCGCCACAAAACGCCGAAAAGCGTGTTGGTCTCTTCGTCGAGATGAATGGAATAATCCTTCACCCCTGCCTCGTGCAGCAGGTCGACGAGCTCGGGGAAGATCTCGTCATGGCGCTTTTTATATTCGGCTGCCATGCCCGGATTGAGATGCATCTTGAAGGCGTGCTTCTCGTAACCCGCGTCCCTGATCATGCCCGGCGCTCCCGCATCATTCGCCACAGAATAGGCAGCGCTATCACCACGATAAGCAGCGTCCCGGTGAAGATGGACATAACGATCCCGGGCACATTGAGGAGCCCCAGACCTAAGGTCACAAGCCCGATGATCAGCGCTGCCAGCACCACGCCGATGATCGATCCGGCTCCACCGAGGATCGACACCCCGCCCAGCACCACCATGGTGATGACGTCCAACTCAAAACCCTGAGCAATCGACGGCCGCGTCGACCCCAGGCGCGCCGTCAACAGCACGGCGGCGATCCCGCTCATAAGCCCGGTCAGGCAGAAGAGCACGAATTTGATCCTGTCCACACGTACCCCGGAGAACTGCGCCGCCGTCGGGTTATTGCCAATGGCATAGACCCGTCGACCGAAATTGGTGCGGTGCAGCAGGATATAGAAGACGACCGCCGCCACCAGAAACAGCACCAGCTCGAACGAGATCACCCACCAGACATAGCCCTGCCCGAACCAGGCAAAGTCCTTGGGATAGCCCTTGAAACTCTGGTCCCCGAGGATGATGAATGCCACGCCGCGGAATAGGCTCATCGTGCCAATGGTGACGACGATGGAGGGTAATTTCAGCCCTGTCACCAGCCAGCCATTGAAGGCGCCGCAGAGAATGCCGACGCCCACGCCGACAGCGACCAGCGTCGGCGTATCCGCGCCATATTGCAGCGCCAGCCCCATAAGCGTCGACGCCAGCGCAATGATCGAAGCCACCGACAGATCGATCTCGCCAGTGATGATCACCAGCGCCATGGCCAGCGCGATCAGCCCCTTCTCGGCGAAGTTGAAGGTGAGATCCGAGAGGCTCCAGGCATTGAGGAAATAGGGCGATGCGAAGGAGTTGGCGATGAAAATGCCCAGCGCCACCAGCACCAGCAGGCTCTCCCAGCTCATCACCGCGGATTTTAGCGGATTGTCGAGACGATCCGGCAGACGACGGCCGGTTGAAGCCAGATCGGTCACGCCACGCCCTCCGCTTTCTTGAGGATCACCCGCCCCTTGCGCCGTTCCCCACGGGCATTCAGCACCACCGCGAGGAGGATCGCCGCGCCCGAAATGGCCATCTGCCAGAACGGGGAGACGCCGATCACCGGCAGCGCATTATTGACCACGCCAAGGAACAGCGCCCCCAGCAGCGCCCCGGCCACCGTGCCGCTTCCTCCGGCAATCGACACCCCGCCAATGACGCAGGCGGCGATAATCGTGAGTTCATAACCGCTTGCGACTTCCACCGAGGCGATCACATAGCGGGAAATCCAGAGATAGCCGGCCAGCCCGGAGATCGCGCCGGAGATCACAAAGGCGAGGAACTTGGTCCGCCCCACATTGATCCCGGTATAGACCGCCGCCACCGGATTGACGCCGATGGCATAGATCGCCCTCCCCTGCTGGGTACGCGTCATGAAGAGATAAAAGAGAACCGCCACGACGATGGCGAACCAACTGAGCACGGGCAAGCCGAGAAAATAGCCGCGCTGCAGTTGGATGAAGTCCTCGCTCATCTGCGCCGCATTCACCCAGGCCCCGCCCGAGATGACGAATACCAGACCGCGGAAAATCGTGAGTGTGCCGAGTGTTACGACGATGGGCGGGATGTCCAGTTTCCAGACCAGAATGCCGTTGAAGGCACCTAGAGCCGCGCCGACGACCACGCATCCAGCGATCAGCAGCGGGATTGGAATGGCCGGAAAAGCGGCATTGGTCATGGCGACGATCATGCCCGTCAGCGCCAGGTTGGAGGCCATGGAAAGGTCGATGGAACGGGTCAGAATGACCGCCATCTGGCCCAGCGCCAGCATCATCAGGATCGATGTGTCGTTGAAGATCGTCAGCAGGTTGGACGGCTGCGCAAAGCGCGGAAAGCGCGTCGTGACCAGCACCAGCACGGCAAGAATCGCCAGCGCCAGCCAGAGTTCGCGGTTTCTCAGCAGCCGGTTCATGCCGCCTGCTCCTCAACGATGCCCGCCGCCAATCTCACCAATGTCTCCGGCGCGAGGCCGTCATTGACCAGCGTATCGACCACCAGCCCCTCGCGCATGACGACAACGCGGTCGCTCATGCCTAGCACTTCCGGCAGTTCGGACGAGACCATGATGACGCTCAGCCCCTGTGCGACCAGTTCGCCCATGAACTCATGCACAGCCGCCTTGGAGCCGATATCGATCCCTTTGGTCGGCTCATCAAGAATGATGACTTTCGGCAGCGTTGCCAGCCACTTGGCGATGACAACCTTCTGCTGATTACCCCCTGACAGCGTCGACACATTCTGGCTCAGCGAGGACGCGCGCAGGTCCAGCCGCTCGGTATAGGTCCGCGACAGGCTGAACTCTTCGGCCATGCGCAGAAAGCCCGAGCGGCTGGTCTTGCCCAGGCTCGGCAGCGACACGTTCTTGAAGATGGGCTCGCCGGTGATGACCCCCTGCTTACCGCGCTCTTCGGGCACATAGACAATGCCGACCTCGACCGCGTCCGCCGGCGAGCGCGGCGCAATGGTCTTGCCGTCCAGCACCATCGCCCCCGAGGACGGGCGCGTCATGCCGAAAATGGCCTGCATGACCTCGGAGCGCCCTGCCCCGACCAGCCCGTAAAAGCCCAGGATCTCGCCCTTTCTGACGGCGAAAGAGACATCGTGAAACTCGGTCGGGTGCGATAGACCACTGACCTCAAGCACGGTTTCGCCAATCGCCGTTTCGCGCTTGGGGAATATCTGGTCGACCGAGCGGCCCACCATCATGCGAACGATGTCGGACTGCGGCGTCTCTTTGATCAGCCCCTTGCCAACCATCTCGCCGTCGCGGAACACCGTGTAGCGATCGGCGATGCGATAGATTTCGTCGAACTTGTGCGAGATGAAAAGGATCGCCTTTCGATCCTCTTTCAGCAGCTCGATGAGGACGTAAAGGTCCTCGATTTCCTTTTGCGACAGCGCGGCCGTCGGCTCGTCCATGATCACGACCTGTGCATCGACGCTCAGGGCCCGCGCCACCGCCACGAGGTGCTTCTTGGCGATGCCCAGTTCCTTGAGCGGGGCGCCCGCGTCGATCCCCGCAGCCATGGAATCGAGCGTCAGCTGCGCCTCGTGACGCATTTTCTTCCAGTCGATCATGCCGAACCGGTTCCTGGGCGCATGACCGAGATAGATGTTTTCGGCGACGCTCAGCTCGTCGAAAAGCACCGTTTCCTGATGGATGGCCGTGATGCCGTGCTCCGACGCAGAATGGGCGGTCGGCAGTTGAATGGCCTGGCCATTGCGGCGGATTTCGCCAGCGTCGGGCTGATAGATGCCGGTCAAAATCTTGACCAGCGTCGACTTGCCCGCGCCATTTTCGCCAATCAGCGCAGTGACTTCACCCGCATAAAGCTCCAGCGACACATCATGCAGAGCCCGCACGCCGGGAAAGCTCTTGGAGATGCCGGAGAGGGTGAGGACAGGCTCGGTCATATTGCTTCTGCGATCCTTCCATAGCGTCGCCGCCCCGCTTGCGGGCAATTTCAGACAGAGAGACGCCATCATGGACCACCCGCAAGGGGCGGTTGATAAGTTTGGGAGATAGGCGGGGACCGAAGCCCCCACCCGTCAGCCTCAGTAGATCTTGGAGAACTCTTCGATGTTCGACTTGTCGAACTGGAAGGGCGCTGCCATCGCCGCCGAGTTCGTGTCGTCCAGCGTCACTTCGCCGACCTTGCCGATCGAGAAGGTTGCGCCCGGGGCCGCTTCTTCGCCGTCGACGAGGGCCTTGGCGAGGAACACGGCGGAATAGCCGAGATCGATCGGGTTCCACAGCGCCACGGCCTGCGAAGCGCCGTTGTCGATGAACTGTTTGAACTCGGATGGCAAAGCGAGGCCGGTGACATTGATCTTGCCGATCAGGTTCTGGTCGGT
>JAAZLP010000486.1 GCA_012799265.1 Phyllobacteriaceae bacterium
GGCGGCCGAAGCATCGAGGCGGCGTCAGTGCCCTGTAGAGGATCGGCGACGGCGACGCTGACCGTGCCCCCGCGATAAAAGCTCCTGATCGACTGGCTGATATAGAAGGCCAGCTTGTCCGATCCAGCGCTCGAAAAATGGATACCGTCATCCTTGCGCATAAGCGCATTCTGGCCGTTCACGTCGGGCCCATAGGACGAATATTTCCCGTCCTCGCCGAGGAAACGGTCATAGATGTCGAGATATTCCGCCCCGCCGGAAAAGGCCGCCATCCTTTGCAGCGCGCTGATCTGGCCGATGGCTGCCGAATATTCGGTTTTGGACATGGGGGGCAGACCTACCCAGACCACCGGTTTTCGCGCCGCACGCAATGCGCTCAGAAAAGCATTGATGCGGGCCTGATAGGCGGCGTTCCAGCCATCGGTGAGTGGCGCGTGGGTCTGCCCCTCAGCCGATAGTTCCTGTCGATCATTGATGCCGATGATGACCACTGCCAGATCAAAGCTGTTGGCCTCTATCTCCTTGGTGATGGCGGCGTTCCAGTCGAAATAGTCGTTGCGGACAAAGCCGGACGAGCTAACGCCCTGATTGATCACAACGAGGTTCTGATCTTCGGCATAAAACCGCTCGAGGGCGCGGCTGAGGTCAATCGCAAGCGAATCACCAAAGACAGCCAGCCTTGTCGCATTGGGCGCTTTCTCGATCACTGGCTTTGGCGGCGGCAAGGCAGCCGTCGGGCGCGGGGCCTGCTGAACCTGTGGACGCGGCTGCTGCACGGGCGCAGGTGCTGCCGGTTCATCCCCGAACAGGAGATCGAACAGGGTGCGTCGCTTGGGCTGTTCCTGAGCAACGAGCACTCGATCGCCTGATGTGGACTGGGCATAGGCTGTCCCTGCTTCAGCAAGGCCAAGAACGGCAACCAGCAGAACAAGGATCAGGCGTTTCAACACAGCTTCAAGGTCTCCGCGTCAACTTTTATCACTGCAGCAGGACCAAGACCACGCTGCTCTCCACCCCGTTACTGCGCCACACGCAGCGCATCATAGGATGCCTTGGTGATGAACCCGTCTGCCACCTCGCCGCGCGCCGCCTGAAACCGTGCATAGGCAGCCTGGCTGATCGGCCCGATCCGCCCGTCAATGGCGCCGTCATACTAGCCGAGCCGCTTGAGGTCCTCCTGGATCGCCCTGCGCTGCGCCAGGTTGGGAAATTGCGTCTGCCGGGGCCAAGGGGTGACGAAAGCGCCGCCCCCTTTCAGCCGGTCTGTCAGATGGGCGACCGCCATGGCGTAGCTGTCGGAAAAATTATAGCCCTTGAGCACCAGGTAATTGCCCGTCATCAGGAATTTTGGCCCCGACTTGCCAGCCGGCACATAGAGGAAGACCGGTGTGTCGAGGTTCGCAAATGGGCGCCCCGACACTCGGGCGATCCCCTGCTGGGTAAAAAAGCTGATTGGCCGCAATTGCTCGCGCGTTGCGAGGAGATAATCAAATCCTTCAGGCACGCTGACCTCAAAGCCCCAGTCCACGCCCGGCTGGTAGCCGAGGTGCCGGATGAACTGGGCGCTGGTCGCGAGGGCATCGGCCAGAGAATTGTGCAGATCAACTCTGCCGTCTCCGTCTCCGTCCGTGCCATGAGCCAACACATTGCTGGGATTGACCTGCAAATGCCCGATGGCGCCTGCCCAGGACCCAATCGGAGAAACACCGCCATTGGCCTCGGTCAGTTTGAGCGCGGCGACCAGATCGGCCTTGTCTTCGACAAAGCGGGAACGCTTCTGCCAGGCCACCGTCGCCAGCGACCGGACGATCGGGCGAATGAGGCCATCATTGCCGAGCACGCCGCCATAATCGGTCTCCATGCCCCAGATGGCGCCGAGCAGATAGGGATCGACGCCGAAGCGCTGGCCGACAGCGGTAAAAAGCGCCGCATTGCGCTCCAGCGCCTGCTTGCCGCGTTGGATTCGCCCGCTTGTGACGCGGCCATCGATATAGTCCCAGACCGGCGTGGTGAATTCAGGTTGGGTTTCAACAAGGTTCGGGACGCGTGGATCAGGCGTGAGGCCCGGCATGATACGATCATAGAGCGCCGCGCTGACGCCGCTGGCCAAAGCCTCGTTGCGGAACTCGGCGACAAAATCGGAAAAGCTCCCTGTCGGCTGGGCCAGTGCTGGCGCTGCCAGAGCAAGCCAGAAAAAAATCGCCAGCCGCATCGGGGCCTCCGCTATCGATTGCGCGTTATCAGATGCCGTTCCCAAGCATAGGCAGTCTCGACGATCTCGTTGAGATCGTCATGTTGCGGCACCCAGCCGAGGAGCTTGCGTACCTTTTCGCCGGTGGCGGTGATGGATGCGGGATCGCCGGCACGACGCGGACCTTCATCGGCGCGCAGATCGACACCTGAAACCTTACGAACGGTATCGACCACTTCACGAACCGAATAGCCACGGCCATAGGCGCAGTTGAGCGTCGTGCTCTCTCCCCCATTGCGCAGATGCTTGAGCATCAGGGCATGAGCGGCGATGAGATCGGTGACGTGAATATAGTCACGCACGCAGGTGCCGTCCGACGTCTCATAATCCGTGCCAAAAATGTTCATCTTCGCGCGCTGGCCCAGCGCCGTCTGGCACGCGACCTTGATAAGATGCGTGGCTTCAGGCGTTGACTGCCCCGAACGCTTGCCCGGATCGGCGCCGGCCACGTTGAAATAGCGCAGGACGCC
>JAAZLP010000487.1 GCA_012799265.1 Phyllobacteriaceae bacterium
TCGAAGCGCATCGCGCTGGTTTTCGGCCAGATCAGGCCATTGAAGAGGCCGTTTGGAGCGGTCGAGACACGGGGGTTGAACGGGGACGGTGGCAACCTCGAGGCTGCATCAGTATGACCTGACCGGCCTAGCCGGCCTTTTTGTCACCCCGCGCCTCAGGCCCTGCGCATCTCTTTTTCCGGCCTGTTCCACCAGCTCGCCCAAACCGGGTTCTGGTCAGTCGACGAACCCTGGAGCAGGCAGTCCTGCGCCCCTATGGGCCGCGTTTGTACCTCACGCTGCTCCGATGCTTGCCCGCTATCTACCACCATATCCGAGGCGAAGAGGGCAGATGATCCGTATCCGCTGGTGGTCGCCAATTACGGATCATGGTGGTTCAGGTGCGTACGAAGCCGTCGGCTGTTGGGCCGGTTGCCAACGTGCCCGCAACGCTCAGGAATTAAACGGTCAAGTTTATGCGAATATTGAAAATGCAGGCACAGGACGATGACCTGACGGGAATCCACTCGCCACTATTGCATCCTGCAAATATCGTTGTAGTATGAGTGCATGGATGATCAATCAGCCGTTGCCGCCCTTTCCGCCCTCGCTCACGAGGATCGCCTTGTGGCCTTTCGCTTGTTGGTTCGTGCTGGACCGGACGGTATGGCCTCGGGTGAGATTGCCGAGGCTCTGTCGATCCCGCCGACGCGAATGAGCTTCCACCTGTCGGCACTTGAGCGCGCCAAGCTGCTGCGCTCCTGGCGCGATGGTCGTCGCATTCTCTACGCCGCAAGCTATGCCGACATGCGCAGCCTGCTGGTTTTCCTCACTGACGATTGCTGTTCCGGTAAACCGGAAATCTGCGGTGATCTTAGTCAAATTGCTTTCCAATGCGAACCGGAGAACTGCCGTTGACCGTCACGATCTATCACAACCCCGCTTGCGGCACGTCGCGCAACACCCTCGCCATGATCCGTCAATCCGGCGAGGAGCCTCATGTCATTGAGTATCTGAAAACGCCGCCAGCGCGTGACGAACTGATAAAACTGATCAAGGCAATGGGCATCACGCCGCGCGAGCTCCTGCGCGAGAAGGGCACACCTTATGCCGAGCTCGGCTTGGGCGATCCATCCCTGACCGATGATGCGCTGATCGATGCAATGATGGCGCACCCGATCCTGATCAATCGTCCAATTGTCGAGACGGAGAAGGGAGCGGCCCTCTGCCGCCCGTCTGAAAAGGTTCTGTCGCTTCTTGCCAATCCGGTATTGTCCTACGTCAAGGAAGATGGCGAGGTCGTGACACTGCCGGACCTCAAGTCATGACGGACCCCGTTTCTTTCGATCTGCCGAACATTGATCTGGCACAGCTTCAGCCAATCGACGGCGAAGCGCTCGCTGATGCCAAAGGGCCGACGCACCCGCCACGTATTCTCACTCTCTACGGCTCCATCCGGGAGCGATCCTATTCGCGACTCCTGTCGGAGGAGGCCGGAAGGCTGCTTCGATGGTTCGGCTGCGAAGTCCGTACATTCGACCCACGAGGTCTGCCGTTGCCGGACGGAGCCGAACCCGATCATCCAAAGGTGAAAGAACTTCGCGATCTGGCCGATTGGGCGGAAGGTATGGTGTGGGTCAGCCCCGAACGGCA
>JAAZLP010000488.1 GCA_012799265.1 Phyllobacteriaceae bacterium
GATGCCGTTGGACTTGGTGAAGCGCCACATCCGCACGATAGGTTCCAGCCATGATCTGAGCGTCTGAGCCAGTGCTCTAGCCGGGCTTTGTTCGAACTGCTCGATCAACGCCAGGAACTGGGGCATCTGAATCGAACCGGGAATCGCGGAGGCTGTTTGGTTAAAGTAAAACAGGTTCCGCAGCCGATACTGCAAGTTGTCGATAGTATCTTTCTTCAGCTTCAGCCGGTGGGATGTCTCCGATCGATCCGAGCAAGCGCTGGTGGTTAAACCACGACACCCATTCCAGGGTTGCCAACTCCACAGCTGCTTTGGTTTTCCAAGGGGCTCTGCGGTGAATCACTTCCGTTTTGTACAGACCGTTGATTGTCTCGGCCAGTGCGTTGTCGTAGGCACTGCCCGTGCTACCGACTGACGGGTTGATTCCGGCTTCGCTTAGCCGGTCGGAATAGCGAATTGACACGTATTGAGCCCCCCTGTCGGAATGGTGAATGAGTCCATCGGCTTGCGACGGCCTGCGGTCATAGACGGCTTGCTCCAATGCGTCCAGTACAAAGTCAGTCGTCATGCTGCTGGAGGCGCGCCAGCCAACGATACGCTTGGCATAGGCATCGATCACGAAGGCCACATACAGCCATCCCTGCCAAGTGGATACATAGGTAAAGTCTGCCACCCACAGGCGATTCGGGTGATCGGCGACGAAGTGGCGCTTGACCAGATCCCTTGGGCAGGCCGCTGCGCTATCTGGCACCGTAGTACGCACCCGTTTGCCACGCCTGATGCCCTCGATACCAAGGCGACGCATCAGACGCTCCACCGTGCAGCGGGCCACCGTCATTCCTTCCCTATTCAGCTGCTTCCAAACTTTCCGAGCCCCATAGACCCGAAAGTTCTGCTCCCACACGCGCTGGATATGCACCATGAGTTGTTCATCCCTCTTGGCTCGCTGGCTTCGCAGCTGCGGATTCCGGCATCGGGCAGCATGTCGCCAGTAAGCTGATGGGGCGACCTGCAAGACCTCGCAGATCGGCTCGACCCCATACAGGTCGCGATGTTTATCAATATAGGCGTTTATTTCTTCAGTTCGCGGTCGAGCGCCGCCTGGGCGAAAAAAGCACTGGCCGACTTCAGGATTTCATTGGCGCGGCGCAGCTCTTTAACCTCACGCTCGAGCGCCTTGATGCGCTCCTGCTCCGCCTGTGGGACACCGGGCCGTGTACCGGCCTCTACTTCTTGAAGCTGCACCCACTTCAACAGGGTGTGGCCTGAGCAGCCGATCTTGGGCGCAATGGACTGCACCGCCGCCCATTGCGACGGATACTCACCGCGATGCTCTTGCACTAACCGCACGGCACGCTCACGGACTTCAGGGGAAAACTTGTTGTTCTTGCTCATGGCTCCATTCTCTCAAGAATTGAAGCCTCCTCAAAACCCGGTTCGATTCAGAATACGACCAATCGCGACCATCTGATACAGTGACAAAGGCTGCTGACGCCGTGGACCAGATGGTTGGAGTTGCGCTTCCGAGTCGTGGCCCATAAGCCCCGCATTGCCGTGTTCAACTGCATCGCAAACTTCATGGCGCAGAGCCGGCGCTATCCTGGCAGCGAAAGAGACTGAAACGATGACTGAGAACATCAAGAACACTGCAATCACCGCCGCCGGCTACATCTATCAGAACCGGCAAGGACTACGAGTATTGTGCGACTGGTTAGATGCGCCGAGTCGCTACGCGAAAGTCAAGTTCGAGTGTGACGTTGAAGCGGACGCTCCCACGGGTCTGGATGACATCGTGGTCGAGCGCATGGACGGGCTCCAAGACCTCAAGCAGATCAAGTTCACGCCGAATCCTGATGCGCATCCGCTTTCTTGGGATTGGCTGCTTGAGAAGTCTGGCAAGACGGAGCGGTCCCGCTACGATGCCGGAAGGCCCGAGAGCGAACAATTATGGAGGAGATGGA
>JAAZLP010000489.1 GCA_012799265.1 Phyllobacteriaceae bacterium
ACCGAAGTGTCGAACATCTTCTTTTCAGCGGAATTGAGTTCGATCTCAACGACCTTTTCAACACCACCAGCGCCGATCACAACCGGGACGCCGACATACATGTCGTTGACGCCAAATTCGCCCGAAAGGTAAGCGGCCGAAGGCAGAATGCGCTTCTTGTCCTTGAGGTAGCTCTCAGCCATCTCGATCGCCGAAGCAGCAGGTGCATAGAAAGCCGAACCGGTCTTCAGAAGACCAACGATCTCAGCGCCGCCATCGCGGGTGCGCTGAATGATCTGGTCGAGACGGTCCTTGCTCATCCAGCCCATCTTTACGAGGTCAGGGAGCGGGATACCGGCAACGGTCGAATAGCGTGCAAGCGGCACCATGGTGTCGCCGTGGCCACCCATGACGAACGCTGTGACGTCCTGAACCGAAACATTGAGCTCGTCAGCAATGAAGTGACGGAAGCGAGCGCTGTCGAGAACGCCAGCCATGCCAACAACCTTATTGGTGGGCAGGCCAGAGAACTTCTGCAGAGCCCAGACCATGGCGTCGAGCGGGTTGGTGATGCAGATAACGAATGCATCGGGAGCGTACTTGGCAATGCCAGCGCCGACCTGCTCCATGACCTTGAGGTTGATCTCAAGAAGGTCATCGCGGCTCATGCCAGGCTTGCGCGGCACACCGGCAGTAACGATCACAACGTCAGCGCCTTCGATGTCCTTATATTCGGACGTACCCTTAAGGCTCGCATTGTAACCTTCAACCGGGCCCGACTGGGCGAGGTCGAGCGCCTTGCCCTGCGGCACTCCATCAACGATGTCGAACAGCATGACGTCGCCGAGCTCTTTGAGCGCGACCAGATGCGCCAGTGTTCCACCGATCTGACCCGCGCCGATTAGGGCGATTTTCTTCCGCGCCATTGTCAAGTTTCCCTATAGGTAAAGTTGCGGTTTTCTCGCGACCCTCTTAGACCTTGTGACAAACGGACGCAAGTGAACCCTTCGTCTAAGGCTACGATTTCGGGGCCTTCTCAAATGGGATTACGTCTGCAGTGCTGACGCTTTCCGCGATACGTAAACTAGGTTGTTTTCGACTGCCTCAATGGCTGCGCGATATATTCGGCCGAACGCATCTCTTCTAGCCTCGAAAGGCAGCGCGCAAACTCAAACGCGGTCTTCTCGTCCTGCGCCAATGCCTCAAGCGGGGTGGCAAAGCTGGCCGCAAGTTTCACCCCACGGTCATAGAGCGTATCAATCAGGAGAACGAAGCGCTTAGACGCGTCCGAGCGAAGCCTTGAGAACACCGGCACCTGATCGATGACCACCGTGTGATAGAGATTGGCGAGCTTGAGATAATCGCGTGCACCAAGCGGGCGCTCGCAGAGATCGGCAAACGAGAACCGCGCCACGCCCATCACCTGCGCTGGCACGACAATGACCCGGCCAAGATTTTCGATCGCATCGGGCTTGGCGTCAGCCCCACCGGTGAGATGGGCAAAGAGAGCGTCCATCTGCGCATCGATTTCAGGGCCAGTGCCAAAACGATAGACGTCCTGCGCATCGAGCTTTTCGCGCCGATAATCGGTCTCGGAATCGAGGTTGAACACCTCGACATGGCTCTTGAGCAGATCAATAAAAGGCTCAAACAACTGCCGGTTGAGCCCGTTCCAATAGAGCCGCTCTGGCGGAATGTTCGATGTCGCGACAACCACGACGCCATCCTTAAAGAGGATATCGAACAGCCGGCTCAACAGCATTGCGTCGGTGATGTCGGAGACGAAAAACTCGTCAAAGCACAACACGCGAACGGAGCGCGAAATCGGCCGCGCGACGGCAGTAATCGGGTCCCGAGCACCGGTCGTCCCCGGATTTTCCGAGCGGAACTTGGCGATGCCCTCATGAACCTCGTTCATAAACTCGTGGAAGTGGA
>JAAZLP010000490.1 GCA_012799265.1 Phyllobacteriaceae bacterium
GGCGGTGGTCGTTTGTCTTCCGAAGGCGTTGGCGGACTATGCTGCCGCGCCTCCATCCCAATCGCGACGTTTGGGAGTACCCGCTGGCACGCATGTATGCAAGCATGCAATCACAGATGTGATCTGTCGATCTTTAGGACCTACCGATGATCGCGCTATTCGTCCCGCTTGTGCCCGTCGATGAGTTTGTCGGCGAGGCGCTGCTCGGCAGCAGCCTTCTGCTTTTCGGCCTTGGTCCGGCCAAAGATCACGCGTTTCTGGCTCGCCTGAACTTCCTTCTCCGCTCTAGCCTTCTGCTTGCGGGCGGTCCGGAGATTGATGATGTCAGCCATGGGAATTGCCTCACAAACGAGGTGGTTCAGGGATGTTCTGCCAAAAGATAGATCATGGCAATGATCATCCCATCGCCCGTCTCTACCTCAACGGGCGTCCGAGCATAGCCCTCCCCCTCGAATTCATCGAGCCGGGCCCAGTGCGCGGGCAGATCATCACTGTGAAAGATGTGTAGCGGCACAGGGGCGCCATTCGGATCGAGGATCAGGCCGGGATATCCAAGCGCGGCACCCCAGCCCTCAGGCATGAGACGGCCACGCACGGAACCTGTCGACCAGGTCCCGGCAAGGCCATCAAGCTGGTGGTGGTTGGAGCGGCCAGGCGACAGCGTGCCATAGGTGGCAAGCACCGTGTCGCCCGGTGTCGACATCAGACCAGGCGGCTCTGGTCCATGGCCGCAGCGATAAAGCTGGTGAACAGCGGATGCGGCTCGAACGGCTTGGACTTGAGTTCGGGGTGGAACTGCACGCCGATAAACCACGGGTGATCCGTCCGTTCGACGATTTCCGGCAGCGTACCGTCAGGCGAGACGCCGGAGAACAGGAGGCCGTTCTTCTCGAGCAGCTTGCGATAGTCCATGTTCACCTCATAACGGTGACGATGGCGCTCAGAGATGTGGGTCGTGCCATAGATGTCGGCCACGCGCGAACCGCGCACCAGCTGTGCCGGGTAGGCGCCGAGGCGGAGCGTACCGCCGAGATCGCCGTCAGCCGAACGCTGGGCCTTTTCATTGCCCTGCACCCATTCGGTCATCATGCCGACGATTGGCTCCTTGGTAGGGCCGAACTCGGTGGACGATGCATTCTTGATGCCAGCCGTGTTGCGGGCGGCTTCGATGCAGGCCATCTGCATGCCGAAGCAGATGCCGAAATACGGCACGTCCTTGGTGCGGGCAAAGCGGGCAGCTTCGATCTTGCCCTGCGCACCGCGCTCACCAAATCCGCCCGGCACCAGAATGCCGTGGACATGCTCGAGATAGGGTGCCGGATCATCACGCTCGAAAACTTCCGAGTCGATCCACTGCAGGTTGACCTTCACCTTGTTGGCGATGCCGCCGTGAATAAGCGCTTCGGAAAGCGACTTATACGCGTCCTTGAGGCCGGTATACTTGCCCACGATGGCGATGTTCACTTCGCCTTCGGGGTTATGGTAGCGCTTGGAAACTTCGTTCCATGCCGACATGTCGGGCTCCGGCGCATCGGTAATCCCGAAGGCAGCCAGGATTTCGCGGTCGAGGCCTTCATTGTGGTAGGCCAGCGGCACGTCATAGATCGAGCCCACGTCGAGGCCCTGGATGACGGCGCTTTCGCGGACGTTACAGAAGAGGCTGAGCTTCTTCTTTTCGCCTTCCGGGATCGGACGGTCGCAACGCACCAGCAGCACGTCGGGCGCGATACCAATGGACCGCAGTTCCTTGACCGAGTGCTGGGTCGGCTTGGTCTTGAGTTCGCCGGCGGTCGGGATCCACGGCA
>JAAZLP010000491.1 GCA_012799265.1 Phyllobacteriaceae bacterium
ATGCAGATGGCGACCCAAAGGGTCAGGTAGCGTTCGAAGATGGACACGGGGTCAGGTCTTTCGGATCAGCTTGCCGTTGAGACCGGCAGCCTCGGCGACGGTGTTGAAGATGGTGCCGCACTTGCGCACGTTGGTATGCAGCAGTTCCAGCCTCTGGTCGCACTCGTCACTGTCGACCGTCAGGACGTAATCGACCGAGATGATGCGCGGCGGAGCATCCTGGCGCTTGGCCTCAAGGCTCACCTCCACCCCGCGAAGCTCGAACTTCAGCATCGGGCTGACCCGCTCGATGCCCTTGAGCATGCAGGCGGCTATCGAGGCGAGAAACAACTCGGCCGGATTGAAGGCGTCCGGGCGTCCCGCAAGGGCGGTGTCGATAACCAATTCCGCCTCCTTGCAGGTGGCGAGGCTGCCATTGGCGTCGACCCGCCTTGCGTGAACCTTGTATTCAAGCATCAGGCCGCCCCTTTGTCCGATCCGGTGGAGCCATCTATGGCGCCAATGCCTTGCAGCCTCGAGGTGAGCGACATCCGATCGATGGTCGCCAGCGGCAGGTTCATGAAGGCCGCGATGCGGTTGCGCAGGTAGCGCAAGGCGTCGTCGAACGCAGCCTCCTTCTTGAAGTCGGGGCCCTCGACTGCGGCGGGGTCCTCGATGCCCCAGTGCGCCGTCACCGGATGTCCCGGCCAGACCGGGCAGGCTTCGCCGGCGGCGTTGTCACAGACGGTAAAGACGAAGTCCATCTTCGGCGCGTCAGGCGTCGCGAACTCGTCCCATGCCTTCGAGCGCAGGCCGTCGGTGGAGATTCCCGCCTTGCGCAGCGTCTGCAGGGTCAGGGGATGCACCGCACCCTTGGGCGTCGAGCCGGCCGAAAACCCGCGGAAGCGATCACCACCCACATGGTTGATCAGGGCTTCCCCTAGGATCGATCGAGCCGAGTTTCCGGTGCAGAGGAACAGGAGGTTGTAGACGCGATCAGCAGGCATTCTTTCCCTCCGAAGGGGTGGTGCAGCATAGGGTGAATTCGGCGACGAGCGGCTCACACAGTTCCGGACGACCACCGCAGCAGTCCTGGACCAGGAAGCTGGTGAGTTCGCGGACGCGGTCGAGGACGGCGCGATAGATGATGGAGCGGCTGTGACGCTCCGACTCGACCAGCCCGGCGCGCGCAAGGATCGCCAGGTGCGAGGACATCGTGTTCTGCGGTACCTCCAGGCGGCGCGCGATCTCGCCGGCCGGAAGCCCCGCCGGCTCGTGCTCCATAAGGAGACGGAACGTTTCGAGGCGTGTCGGTTGCGAAAGCGCAGCGAAGATTTCGATAGCGTAATTTGATTCCATATATCGAAGATTATGGATTTATGGGCCAGTGTCAAGATGTGGACATTCCACGTTTCGTGGAGTGCCTTGGCAGCTTTCAGTACTTAGATGCGACAGCCCAAATGGCAGAAATGGGGTCGAGACCTGCCGATCCCCAACGCGCCCCATTCCCGCCGTTCAGAGCGCGTTTTGGATTTCCCGAAACCTGTAGGTCCGCTTCAGCCTCCGCTAAGGCAACAGTTGAGCTTATCTGCGCAAAGGCAAGAGCGGCGGATGCGCGCCCAATCCATCGCGTTACGGCTCTACCCAGTCGTAGAACTCGTCCGCGTAGCCGCCCAAAGCGCGCTCAAGGCATACTGCGATCATTCGCTTGCCGTCACTACGTCGAAGCTCGTCAATTTGCTCGTCCACCACGAGCTTTATGTCGGTTACGCGTCCCAAGACCGCCTCACGTGCCAGCCCCAGTTCGCTCCCAAGCCATACAGCTCTGTTGGACAGTGACTCGATGCCATCCCTGAGCGCTGATCGCTTTTCGCGGTCCGTTTCGCTGCCCAGTACCCGCTCAAGACCGGCTATGCACCATGTTGTATCGTAGAATTCGTTGTCCGGCGCGGGCTCTGATGCGGGTGCAGGGTCGGATGCGGGCACCGACCATGAATCCACCATGGCTTGCAGGTTGTCGACATCAAGCAATGCGCCCACATCGACTGCGGCTTGCGCGCAGGATTGGTAGTCATAAGACAGTGGCGATTCCCCCGCATTTGTAAGGGGGCGCGAGAATTCGTAGGCGGCCTGATGGTAGGACTCCACCTCGACTTCCGCAAGCGCATCGTCGCTGAGGCCCAGCCCCCTGGCTTCGCGCAACATCCGGAAATGCAGGTCCCCGATGAGACCCTCTGCTTCCGCAACACTCAGCTTGCTGTACGCCGGCATATTGCCGTCCGTGATGTAGTGCATGGCCCCATAGCACCAGGCGTTGAAACGGAAATCGACACTCAACGGATAGTCCCAGCCCGCTGCCGCGAGGGCGGGACGGTCCGGCGTCGACTGCGCCGGATCGGGTATATTATCGCCGATATCAGTCGGTGCCAGGCTAAGGCAGCTGATCGGATCAGCTTCGAACTTGCCCCGGTCCCCGGACTGGGTGAAGGCTTCAACCTGGGCAAGCGCCAAGTAAAGATAGCCCATCCGCAGCATGTCATTGTCGTTGGCCGGAACGCCGAAAAACTCGAAAATCTCCGTTCGCATAAGTTCCGCCGCGCCCATTGCCACTTTCGCGTCTGCAATTTGCTCGGCGGTGCCCTCCAATTTGCCGCGCTGATCCAGAATAGTCAGCGTGTCGCCACACCACAGCCGCCGGTGCATGTTCTCGTATGGGTCGACATAAAGCGCCTTGTTGCGCATACCGATTAGCCCTTTGGCCATACATGCGTCATAAAGCATTCGTTCTGCGCCGGTCAGTGTGCCACCGTTCGCTCGCTCCGCGGCAGATGCAGTCTTGACCACCATGGCCTGGTCATAGGCAATGAGCGCTGCGCCCTCGATTCCCCTCGCTTCGCCCAAGCGCTTGTAACGGGCCGCCGCATCAGCCATTGCGAACGCTGCCTGCATGCGGGCCGCATCGTCTGGATAGCCAAACCGAGACCCTTGATTGGCCATGAGATTGAAACACCAGGAATTGAATGCCAGCGGGTCGAAACCGATCTGCTCGACTGGTGGAATAGCAAGAGCGAGGTCCGTGGACGCATTAGCTGGGCCAGACATAGTCTGGCTTTCGGCCTGAGATACCTCGCTCCGGATTGGACCGGACATTTGCTGCCCCAATGCAAACCCTTCGCTCGAGACATATCCTGCACCGGATGGCGGCTGGGACGGTAAGACATCGCCGGGTCCTGGCGAGGCTTCCACCCCTGCCAGCATTGCTACAGAAAGAATGACGATCAAGGTCCACCGCTGCATAACTGTTCTCAACCCCGCAAGCTTGGCAGTTGCCGCTGCCCATCTCCTATGCTATCTGGCCGCTACCCCGCCAACAGCACCATCCCCCGTTCGGGGGGCAGGCGAACATGGGCTTCGGCCGCTTTCAAGCCACATGATCGGGACGGCGCTGGAAGGACGTCCGGCTAGAGATTGGTGGCCGTCTGTGCCGACATTTTCCAGGATCCGCTGGCATCCCGGGTGAAGCAGATGCCGCTGGCATATGGCTTGCTGATCGCCACGCTTTCAAAATTGAGAAAACCCGAGCCACCGTCCGGCAGATGCACGGCGATCCAGCCTCCCGGCGCGTCGGTGTCATAATCCAGTCCGTACAGCAGATCGGCTTGCAACATGCTTGCCGCACGCGCACCATGACTGGGCCGCACGAGCGCCGCGACCGGCGCTTCGACGTAGAACACGCTCGAGGTCTGTATATCGAGATGCTCGCCCAGGGCTATTACGGCAGCACGGTCAAACCCCCGATAGGCATAGGTACAGATGGCACCGTCAAGCAAAGGATCACGGCCCCATGCCTGGCCATCGATGATCGCGGCGATGATGAAGTCCCGCTCCGCCGCGACTGCGAAGGGCGTGACATCGCTACCATCGACGGGCTGCTCATATATGCCG
>JAAZLP010000492.1 GCA_012799265.1 Phyllobacteriaceae bacterium
CAGTCGACACCCTCCGCCGCGTTCAATCCCGCCACGACCAGGTCGCGGCGCGCCTGGAACACGTCCCGCCACTCCTTGAGGAATTCCTGCGGACCGTTCAGCGCCTCCACTGCCGCCCATTGCGAAATCGAGGACGCGTTGGTGGTCGACTGGCTCTGCAGCTTCACCATCGCCGCAAGCAGTGGCTTCGGCCCGGTGCAATAGCCGATGCGCCATCCCGTCATCGCATGCGATTTGGAGACGCCATTCATCGTCAGCGTCCGGGCCTGCAGCGCCGGCTCCACCTGCGCGATGGTCGCGAATTCCTTGCCGTCATAGACCAGCACTTCATAGATATCGTCGGTGAGGATGTGCACATGCGGATGCCGCACCAGCACCTCTGCAATACCCTTCAGCTCATCGGCCGTATAGGCTGCACCGGTCGGGTTGGACGGCGTATTGAGGATCAGCCACTTGGTCTTGGGCGTAATCGCCGCTTCCAGCACTTCCGGGGCGAGCTTGAACCCGGTCGAAGCATCAGCCACGGCAAACACCGGCTCAGCGCCGCACAGCCGCACGATCTCCGGATAGCTCACCCAATAAGGCACGGGCACGACCACCTCGTCGCCCGGATTGAGCGTCGCCATCAGCGCGTTGAAAATGATCTGCTTGCCGCCCGAGCCGACAAAGCAGTCCGCAGCCGTCACATCGAGCCCGTTGTCGCGACGGAACTTGGCCGCCACCGCCTCCTTCAGCTCGGCGATACCATCCACATTGGTATAGCGCGTCTTGCCTTCGTCCATGGCCCGTTTGGCGGCCTCACGCACGTTGAGCGGGGTATCAAAATCCGGCTCGCCCGCCGACAGCGCGATGATGTCCTTGCCTTCGGCCGCCATGATGCGTGCCTTCTGGCTGATGGCCACGGTTGCGGACGGCGCCACGCGCCCGAGTGCATCGGAAAGAAAACCCATATTACGCTCCTCTGTGCCAGAGGGGTTTAGTCCAAGCCCGCCTGGACGGGAAGCCTCCGCTGTCAGAGACCGCACGAGCAGATCGCCACATTCTTGCCTCTAAAAGGTCAGGCTGGCTCCATACTCAAACCCGATTGCGATGGTTCATTTAGCCATCGAAACGAGCAGGCTTTCCTCGTCCATGTCCAAGTCCCCATCGCCACGGCGCAAGAAGTTCCGCGTAGCTGCCCTGTTGGGTTCCGTTCTTGCCGTGGCCACCGCGGCCGTCGCGCTCTTTGCCAGCGTCACGCCCTCCCAGGCCGCCAATATTGCCAGCCAGCCCGATACACAGATCGCGGTTTTCATGGTGCCGCTGACCTTGCTGGTTCTGGTCCTCCTTTTCGAAGTCGCCCGCTTCGCCTGGCGCGGCACCCTCCCAAATCCGGTGCCCGCCCGCGCCAACAAGCGAGCGCTTCTTCCCCTTCCCAAGCAGGATCGTTAAGCCGATCCTCTCCTGCCTGACTGAACGGCCGGCCTAGCCGGCCATTTTTTTTGTCATCGGCCCGGCCCTTGCGTGGTCCCGGAATGCGGTCCACACTCCTTGTCTGAGCAGAGGAGGACTGACCATGTTCGTTCAAACCATCCTGCAGACGAAAGGGAGTGAGGTTGTCACCCTCTCCCAGACGGCCACGCTGGCTGACGCCGTCGCGCTGCTCAACGCCCGTAATATCGGCGCCATCGTCATTGCAGATGCCGACAGGCGCATCCTGGGCATCCTCTCCGAGCGCGACATCGTCCGCCAGATTGGCCGCAATCCGGACGGCGCCCTGTCCACGCCCATCGCGGCCTGCATGACCAGCAATGTCGTCACTGCCGAGCTCACCACCACCATCGACGACGTCATGGAGCGCATGACCCAGCGCCGCATCCGCCACATGCCCATCGCCGAAGACGGCGTGCTTGTTGGAATCATTTCCATCGGCGACGTGGTGAAGCTAAAGATCCAGGAGGTTGAGCACGAGGCCGAGGCCCTGCGCGACTATATCGCCAGCTAGCCGGGACTAAATGCTCCAAACCTTCTTTGTCGTCTGGCTCGGCATTGCCGCAGCCCAGGCCTCGCCGGGCCCGAACATGTTTGCCGTGGCAGGGGCCGCGCTCGCGACCGGACGCAAGGCAGCCTTCATGGTCGTCCTGGGCATCGCCACCGGCTCGCTGCTCTGGTCCCTGCTCGCTGCCCTCGGCATGGGCGCACTTTTAGCCGCGCTCCCCATTCTCCTGACCATGCTCAAGTTCGTCGGCGGCGCCTATCTCCTCTATATGGGCTATCGCGCTCTCCGCACCGCTCGCTTCGGCATTGATCCACACATCAAGGCCGGTCGCCCCAGCGCCTCTGCCATTGCCGCCGGGCGACGGGGCCTTCTGGTCGTCATGACCAATCCCAAGGCCGTGCTGATGTGGCTCGCTATCACCACATTTCTCTATGGCGCCGGCCTCGGGAATACCGAGGTCCTTCTCTTCGGTCCCATCACCGCAATCAGCGCCATTCTCATCTACGGCTGTTACGGCTGGCTCTTTTCCACCGGTACAGCGACGCGCGGCTACACCCGCTACTGGCGGTGGATCGAAGCCGCATTCGGCGCGGCCTTTGGCGGCTTTGGTCTGGTGCTCCTCGCTTCAGGCATCCGAGATCTCAGACCCTAGCGCAGCCGGATCAGCCCCGCCTCTGTTGGTCGAAATCCGCATCCCCGATAAAATGCCGTCAGGTGCGGTTCAAAATCCACATGCAGCCACTCAGCCCCGCGCTCCCGCGCGAGGTCAGTCGCGACCCGCACCAGTTCTGTCGCCAGCCCGCGCCGCCTGAACGCAGGATCGACTGCCGTGTCGAGGATGAAGGCATGCACGCCGCCATCCCCGGCAATATTGACGAACCCCACCAGCCGATCCCCGTCCAGCGCCCCGACATGGCCGAGACTGCGCGCCAGCACGGCCTGATAGTTTTGTGGCAGCTCATTCCCCCACGCGCCGTGCCAGAACTGCGCCAGCGCTTCCGCCGACGGAAACGGGTCAATCACGATCTCCGCCATGCGTCTTTGCTCCCAAGTCACCGCCGGGGTTTGCATTTCCCCTCTGCTCCAGTACCAATTGTACAACCCATTTCGCGGACGACATATGACCAGCCTTCCCCTCGACCCCGCGCGCATCCGCGCTCTCTTCCCAGCCTTTTCCGAGCCGAGCCTTGCCGGCCAGGCCTTTTTCGAGAACGCTGGAGGATCCTACACCTCCCAGGCTGTGCTTGATCGCCTCGATCACTATTACCGCGCCACCAAGGTTCAGCCCTATGGCGTCTATCCGGCGACCATTGAAGCCGGCAAAGCCATGGACCTCGCATTCGAGCGTATGGCTCAGGCGTTCAATGTCTCCGCAGAGTGGATCCATATCGGCCCGTCCTCCTCGGCAAATACCTATGTGCTCGCCAATGCCTTTGCTGGCTGGCTGAAGCCCGGCGACGCCATCGTCGTCACCAATCAGGACCATGAAGCCAATACCGGCAATTGGCGGCGCCTCGCCAGGCACGGCATCGAAGTGCGCGAATGGGCCGTCGATGGACAGACCGGCCGCCTCTCCCTCGACAAGCTCGACGCCGTTCTTGACGACAAGGTCAAGCTCGTCGCCGCGCCGCACTGCTCGAACATTGTCGGCGAGATCAACCCGATCGCCGAGATCGCCAAGCGCGTTCACGCTGTCGGGGCCGTCCTCGCCGTCGACGGCGTCTCCTATGCGCCTCACGGCATTCCCGACCTGCAGGAACTCGGCGCCGACATCTATTTCTTCTCGGCATACAAGGTCTATGGCCCGCATCAGGGCGTCATGGCCGTGCGCCCGGAACTGGCAGCCCAGCTCCCCAATCAGGGCCACTATTTCAACGACAGCAAGCCCCGCTACCGCCTGACTCCGGCCGGCCCCGACCACGCCCAGATCGCCGCCTGCGCCGGCATTGCTGATTATCTCGAACAGGTCGCCGAAATCGCTGGCTCGTCGGTTGAAGGCAAAGATGCCTTCCGCCGTGCCCATGCTGCCATGCGCACCCAGGAAATCGAACTCGCCCGCCCGCTGCTCGATTATCTGCGCAATCGCAATGACGTGCAGATCATCGGCTCCGACGATCCGGAACTGCGCGCACCCACCATCGCGCTCCGTCACCGTGAACCCGGAATCGAGCTGGCCAAGCGCCTCGCCAAACATGGTGTGATGGCATCAGGCGGCAATTTCTACGCCGTGCGCCTCCTCGAAGCCCTCGGCATTGATCCGCATAATCACGGCGTCCTGCGTCTCTCCTTCGTGCACTACACCTCGCCCGAAGAAATCCAGCAGCTCATCGCCGCCCTCGACGCCGAGCTCTAATCGTCCGATCGGCCACCAAAACCTTCTTCCCCTCCCCCTTCTACAGGGGGAGGCCGGGTGGGGGTTCTTTCCAAATACACTGCCCCCGAGCCTTCCATGTCCCGTAGCGTCGCCACCCTGCTCCTTCTCATCTGCACCATGTTCTGGGGCTTCGCCTTCATCGCTCAGAAATCGGCGATGGATTCCATGGGACCGCTCACCTTTGCCGGCACCCGCTACCTGATCGGCGGCCTCCTGGTGCTGCCGCTCGCCATCTTCGAATTCCGCCGCCGCGCCATCAAGCTCACCCGCACGCATGGGCTCTTCATCCTTGCCATGAGCATCGTCTTCTTCTTTGGTTCCTGGCTGCAGCAATGGGGTCTGCAGACGACAACGGCGACAAATGCAGGCTTCCTCACTGGACTCTACGTCTTCTTCGTCCCACTGCTCGGCTACCTGATCCTGCGTACCCGCCCGCATCCGATCATTCTCGTCGGCGTCCCGCTGGCGCTGGTCGGCATCTATTTCCTTAATGGCGGCGGGCTCGACAGTTTCAATACCGGC
>JAAZLP010000493.1 GCA_012799265.1 Phyllobacteriaceae bacterium
GAGGGCGGGTCGGTGCTTGAAGGAAGCCATCTGGATCAAGTCTGAGGTGACGCGAAAAAAATCGCGCCGGATCCCTGCCTCGCCCTCCCCGCTGTCGCGCCCCCTTCCGCCTCAGGCCAAGCTCTGGCATCTTCGGGCCAGTTTTCTGGAGCCAGACATGACCGATACCGTCATCCTGCCAAATCGTCCGTTGCCGCCGGCCAAGGGGCGTTTCATCCCGCCGCTGCTGGTCTTTCCGTTCCTCGTCTACAACCTCGTCGTGTTTCTCTTTTTTGGCGGCAATCCCGTAAACTGGCAGATCGGGCTCTTCACCATTCCCATGCCCTCGGGCATGCCATGGGCCATCACCGCGGGCGATTTTCTCGCCGTGGTGGGCATCATCCTGCTCTTTTTTGAAGTGCTGAAGTCGACCCGTACGGCGCGGGCATCCATCGTCGAGCACATGCTTTCCATGGTGCTCTTCGTGGCCTTCCTGATCGAATTCCTGCTGGTGAGCGCCGCCGCGAGTTCAGTCTTCTTCCTGCTCATGGTGATGAGCCTGATCGACGTCGTTGCCGGCTTCACCGTCTCGATCACGAGCGCGAGCCGAGACGTCTCCATGGGGAATTACTAGAGCCTCAGGCCACAATCGTCTTGCGATAACCCATCGGCATGCGGCGCTCGGTCATCCGGGCGCCGTTTCTGTATGCGCCGATGGCGCGTTCGGCGCTACCGACACGGCGGCTGCGTTGTGGGGGAAGGTTGTCGCGCGCAGCGATGAGCTGGCTGACAAAGGCCGCGCCAGCGCTGCTGCGGGCCAGCGATGGCTTGTCGCCTGCCGCGACCAGGGTCACCGGCAGTTGGGCTCGATCCGTATCGCTCTGATCCACATGGGACATGGACTGTACCAAATCTGGCCACGCTGTCCCACAATGGGACAATCGAAGTGGCGACCTGCCCCACAAGGGGCAAGCGCCGTGCCAGACGTTAACAGTCCGTTAACTGATTTTGATCCCGCGTTAACGATAAGTCACAAGAAAAGAGTTAACAGCGATCCGATCAGAAAGTGTCCTTGCCCTTGCGGATGGCGCCAAAGACCTCGCCATGGGCTGCGCCCTCAATGCCGTAGTGCTTGGCCAGTTCCGGCGCGTCGGCGCGCAGGAACGGGTTGGCCTTCTTGTCCTCGCCCAGATTGAACGGAATGGTCGGCTTGCCTTCGGCGCGCAGGGCCTTCACTTCGGCAGCGCGCTTCTTGAGGGCTTCATTGTCCGGGTCGATCGAGAGCGCAAAGCGGGCATTGCTCTCGGTATATTCGTGGCCGCAATAGACCAGCGTTTCGTCCGGCAGTTCGCGCAGGCGCTTGACGCCTTCCCACATCGGGCCCGGCGTGCCTTCAAACATGCGGCCCACGCCCAGCGAGAACAGCGCGTCCGCCGAGAAGAGATGCCCGCCCTCGGCATTGTAGAAAACAATGTGCCCCAGCGTATGGCCCGGCGTCGCCATCACGGCGAACTTGCTGTCGCCCAGCACGATCTCGTCGCCGTCGCCAACCAGTTCATTCAGCCCTTCGATCTTGTCGGCCTCATCGCGCGGACCAATGACGCGGACGCCGAACTCGGCCTTGAGATCGACAATGGCTTCGACATGGTCGATGTGGTGATGGGTGATGAAAATATCGCTCAGCGTCCAGCCACGACGGGTCAGCGCGGCCTTGATGGCGGCGGTCTCCGGCGCATCGATTGCCGCCGTGCGGCCGCTGGCCTCGTCGTGGACGAGATAGCCGTAATTGTCCTCGCGCGCGGGGAAAACATCGACGATGAGAGCCATGGCACTGTTCCTTCTGGGTAATTTGCCCGCAAGCTAGGGATGCGCGGGGGCAAAGACAACCGCCCATTGGCAAGAGCGGTGCGGTTTCCTAAGTTCGTGTCCATGACCAGCGATGTCCAGCGTCTCATCGGCTATTACAAAACGCCCCTCGGGCGGATGTCGCGAGCGCTGGTGCGCGAGCAGGTGATCGGGCTTGCGGGTGACGTAACAGGCCAGCGGGTGCTGGGCCTTGGATTTGCCTCGCCCTATCTGCGCTTTGCGCTTGCTCCGGCCGAGCGCGTCCTCGCCTTCATGCCGGCGCGACAGGGGGCTTCGGCCTGGCCGCGCGAAGGTCCGTCCGCCACCGTGCTCTGCGATCCGCTGGAAATGCCGCTGACCGACGCGGCCATTGATCTGACCATCGCCATCCACGCCCTCGAGCATGTCTCGGATGCCGAGGAACTGATGCGCGAGCTTTGGCGCATCACGGCGCCCAATGGTCATCTCGTCATTGTCGTGCCGCGGCGGCGCGGCCTCTGGGCGCAGTTCGACAATACCCCCTTCGGGCAGGGTAATCCCTATTCGGGCGGCCAGCTGGAAAAGCTCCTCCGCGACCATAGCTTCGTGCCGGAGGCCTCGCGCGATGCCCTTTACCTGCCGCCCATTCAGTCGGGCCTCGTGCTGAAATCAACGCGGATCTTCGAAAAAGTCGGGCGGGTCATCGCCCCGGCAATGAGCGGGGTCATCTGCGTGCGTGCCCGCAAGGAGGCCTTCCCGGCAATTCCCCGAAGGCTCAAGGCCGAGCGCTTCGTGCGCGTACCGGGTCTGGCCACGGCAACGGCGCGGACCCTTTAGGTAACGTTTTTCTCGGGTCCCGTCTGATTGATCGCCGACCGACCATTGTCGCGCATCACGATCAGCGTCTCGTGCAGCTGTTCGATCTGCTCGTCGCTCAGGCCTGCATAAAATTCTTCATAGAGTTTCTTTGCGGCGGTCGGGATGCTCTCGTGTAGCGGCTGGATCTTGCTTTGCGTATAGACCCGCCGGACCCGATGGTCGCTAGGGTCGGGACGGCGCTCGATCCAGCCCTTCTCCTCAAGCCGATCCAGCATCTTGCCGGCTGCGGCGCGCCCCATCTGCATCGTGTCGGCCAGCTGGGTCTGCGTCGCCCCCTGATTCTGGGTGATATGCATCACGGTCGTCCACTGCGCTCTCGTAATGCCATGCTGGGAGACCAATTGGTCGAAATAGGTGCTGATGAGCCGGGACACCTCGTGAATCCGGTACATCGCATCGGCGCGGACATTGAGGCGATGCTCGGGGAATGCGTCGAGGGGCGGGTTGGCCACGTCAAACTCCTATTCCGGAACGATAGCTCATTAACGCAAACCGTCGGGAGTCCCAACAGAATACTCCCAAACGCGTGAACGCGCTTTTGTTTCCTTGCATACAAACCACGTACGCGATATTTGGCGCTTAGGATACAAATACCACATGAGAGGGGATATCCTTGTCGACCAACGAAAACAGCCGCGTTTCTCGCCGCGGGTTCATGAAGGCTGCAGGCCTTGGCGCAGCCAGCTCGGCGCTGGGCGCGCTGACCATCTCCAGTGCTCAGGCACAGGAAGATCTGTGGGATGAAGAGTTTGACGTTGTTGTAGCCGGTTCCGGCGGCGCGGCTCTGGCCGGTGCCATCGGCGCCCTGCATGGCGGCGCAAGCGTTGTCATCCTGGAAAAGGCAGCCTTCATCGGCGGCACCACCGGCAAGTCCGGCGGCGGCTCCTGGGTCCCGAACAACAAGTGGATGAAGTCTGAGTTCGGCCAGCAGGACGACAAGGAAACCTTCCTGCGCTACGTCGCCAAGGTCTCCTTCCCTGAGCTCTACAACGACAAGAGCCCGACCTTCGGCATGACCGACCACCATTGGGCACAGCTCAATGCGTTCTGGGACAACGCTGCTCCGGTCTTTGAAAAGCTCGACGAAGTTGGCGCCCTGCCCGCCAAGGTCTTCACCTCCTGGGATGGCAAGCCGGCTCCGGACTACCACGGCCAGATCGCTGAAAACGGCCAGATCCTCGGTCGCCAGCTGGCTGTCAATGTTGACGGCAAGAACGGCAGCGGTGCCGACATGATCGACTTCATGTCCATCTATGCTGAAGACAATGGCGCTGAAATCCGCACCGAAAACCGCGTCGTCAAGATCGTCCGCGAAGAAGGCGGCCGCGTTGTCGGCGTTCACGTTGAGACCGCCGATGGCGTCAACCGCATCCGCGCCAAGAAGGGCGTGATCTTCGGTACCGGTGGCTTTACCCACAACCCGCACATGCGCACGCAGTTCCTGCGTACCCCGGTTCTCGGCGGTTGCGCCGTGCCGACCAACGAAGGCGACCTGATCAACATGTCGGCTGAGCTGGGCGTCAAGCTGGGCAACCTCAACGAAGCCTGGAACCAGCAGGTCATTCTGGAGCAGGTTCTCGAGTTCTCGAGCGTTCCGAGCGGTGTGTTCTTCCTTGGTGGCGACAGCTCGATTGCCGTCAACAAGTTCGGCAAGCGCATGTACGACGAGAAGTACGTGTACCCCGAGCGTACCCGTTCGCACCAGGTTTACGACCAGTGGACCGGCGAATACCCGAACCTCTACCAGATCTTCATCTTCGACGATGGCGCTCGTGAGTTCGGCGGCTATGAAATCCCGCGCGTTGGTGCAGACCTGCCCAAGCACGTGATCACCGGCAACACGCTGGAAGAACTGGCCGAAAACATCCAGGCCCGTTTCGACAGCCTGTCCGAACGTATCGGTACCTACAAGCTGGACGACGCTTTCCTCGACAACCTCAAGGAAACCATCACCCGCTACAACGGCTTTGCCGAAACCGGTGTGGACACTGACTTCCATCGTGGCGAAGCCCCGATCGATGCCTACTTCCACTACATCACGGTCGATAAGGGCAACAAGAACCCCTATATCGCCGCGATCTCGGACACTGGCCCGTACTACGCGATCCTGCTCGGTGCCGGCACGCTGGACACCAAGGGTGGCCCGGTCTTCGACACCAATGGTCAGGTTCTCGACGTCAAGGACAACCCGATCCCCGGCTTCTACGTTGCTGGTAACGCCTCGGCTTCGCCTTCGGGCAAGAGCTATCTCGGCGGTGGCGGCACTCTGGGTCTGGGCATCACCTTCGGCTATCTGGCCGGTCAGCACGCTGCTTCCCAGGAAGCCTAATCAAAAACCCGGCAGTCGCACCCATGGTGCGGCTGCTCCCCCCACATCAGGAATGTGCCATGAAATCCCTCCGCCTTGTCGCTAGCGCAGCTCTCTTTGTTCTGGGTAGCGGTGCTGCCTTTGCCGATGCGTGCCTTGCCACCTACACCGAGACGGTCGAACCGATCGTGGCGCGTAAGTGCGCAGCCTGCCACAACGACGCCTCGCCCGGCGCCGGCGTGTCCTTCCAGAAGGGCAGCGGCTACGCCAATCTGGTCAACGTCGCCAGCGAAGAGCTGCCGGAAATGATGCGCGTCACCCCCGGTGATGCCGAGCAGAGCTATCTCGCTCACAAGATCCTCGCCACCCACGAAACCGTTGGCGGTTTCGGCGACAAGATGCCCCCGAGCGGCAGCCTGCGTGATTCTGAAGTTGAAGCCATCGTTGGCTGGATCAACGGCTGCACGGTCGAAGAGTGAGCAGCAATAGCTTCCTTCTGACGGAGCGGCACGGTCCGCAAACCGCCATGCCCTGGCTGGTCCTTCACGACCGCTGGGGCATGATCGAGGACGCCGTGGCCCTGGGCGAAGTCCTGGGCCCGGATGCCTTGACCATCGGCGTGCGCGCGCCCCGCGTGCAGAACCAGGGTGGCACCGGTCTGACCAAGGGCTATTTCTGGACCGTTGGTCCGGTTGATGCCCCTGAGCTCTCCACGCTCGGTGATGCGCTCTATGAGCTGGAAGTGCTACTTGAGGAAAACCTCACCCGTTATGGCAGGAGCCATGCCGGTGTTCTGGGGGAAGGGCAGGGCGGTGTTGTCGCGCTGCTTCTCGCCGCGTTCTTCCCGGACAAGATCAAGCGCGCCATCATCATCGCCGCCGCGCTGCCCAAAAACCTTTCCGTCATGCCCTTCGAACCTTCGTTGGCTGGCGTGGAAGTGGTTCTGGTGGGCGAGCAGAGCGAGGCTGATGTCGAAGCCCTGAACGCGCTGGGTGCGATTGTCTCCCGCGCCAGCAAGGCGGATCTGCCCAAGCTCGCCAATTAGAGCATCGAACGCCATTCGCGCCTGCGGCAACCCAGATTGGGTCTGCCGCAGGCTTTTTGTATCTGAGCCAAGGCAGAAGCCCATCTGGCGATTGCTCCCTGGGGCGATAGAAGCTTTGCGTTTGGGGCCCGCTTTCACTATGGTCCGCGCGGCCTTTCTGCCTATTTCGCGAACCTATCCATGTCACATCCATCGCGCCCCACGCCGCAGCCCGGAATTCTCGATATTGCGCCCTATCTGCCGGGCAAGTCCGGTGCGCCGGGCAGCAAGTCGGTCAAGCTGTCGGCCAATGAATCCCCGCTTGGCGCCAGCCCCAAGGCCCTCGCGGCCATGGCCGAGGCAGCGACCCAGCTCCAGATTTATCCCGAAGGCTCCTCGCGCATCCTGCGCGAAGCGCTGGGCGAAGTGCATGGCATTGATCCAAGCCGCATCGTCTGCGGCAACGGCTCGGACGACCTCCTCCACCTTCTGGCCCAGACCTATCTCGGCGAGGGCGACGAGGCGGTGATGAACCGCTATGGCTTTTCGGTCTATCCGATCATCACCAGGGCTACTGGCGCAAAGATCGTCATGGTCGACGAGGCCGATTACCGCGCCGACGTCGATGCGCTGCTCGCCGCCGTCACCGAACGGACCAAGATCGTCTGGCTCGCCAATCCGAACAATCCGACCGGCACCTATCTCAATGCCGCCGAAGTCGCGCGCCTTCATGCCGGCCTGCGCCCGGACATCCTTCTCGTCGCCGACAGCGCCTATGCTGAATATGTGACGGCCGCCGACTACTCGGTGGGCATGGACCTCGTGAATGCGCATGAAAATGTCGTCATGGTCCGCACCTTCTCCAAGATGGGTCTGGCTGCCGTGCGCATCGGCTGGATGGTCGGGCCCGAGCATGTTGTCGACGCGATCCACCGCATTCGCGGCCCGTTCAACGTCAACCTGCCTGCCCAGCAGGCGGGTGCCGCTGCCGCGCGCGACGTCGAATTTACCCAGCGCCTCAAGGAACACAATGCCATCTGGCGCGACTACCTGACGACCGAGCTCGCCGGCAATCGCATGCGGGTCATTCCCAGCCAGGCCAATTTCGTCCTAGTCCTCTTCGAGACCCCTGAGATCGCCGCCCGCGCTTTCGAGACCTTGGTGGAAGCCGGTTATATCGTGCGCGAGATCGGCGCCTCCTATGGCATCCACAATGGCCTGCGCATCTCCATCGGCTCGGAAGAAGCCATGCGCGCTGTGGTTGATGTGCTGAAGTCGATGGGAGACCGCTGATGGCAGCACATTTCCGCAAGCTGGCGCTGATCGGCATCGGTCTCATCGGCTCGTCCATCGCGCTGGCTGCCCGCCGCCAGGGTCTGGTCGATGTCATCTCCATTGCCACCCGTCGCCAGGAGACGCTGGACGAAGGGCACGAACTGGGTCTGGGCGATATCTATACGCTCGACCCCGCCGAGGCGGTGCGCGGCGCGGACCTTGTCATCCTCTGCGCGCCCGTCGGCACCTATGATGCGCTGGCCAGGGCCATCAAGCCGGCGCTGGAGCCGGGCGCCATCCTTTCCGATGTCGGCTCGGTCAAGGAGCATGTCGTCAAGGTCGTCGGCCCGCATGTCCCTTCTGGCGTCAGCTTCATTCCCGGCCACCCCATTGCCGGTACCGAGCATTCCGGCCCTTCCGCCGGCTTTGCCGAGCTTTTTGCCGGTCGCTGGTGCGTCCTGACCCCGGTTCCGGGCGTGCCAGAGGAGCATACGGAAAAGCTCGCCGATTTCTGGCGCGCCATGGGCTCCTCGGTCGAATGCATGGATGCGGCGCATCACGACATGGTTCTGGCCATCACCAGCCATATCCCGCACCTCATCGCCTATAATATCGTGGGCACCGTGGCCGATCTTGAAGACGCGACCCAGTCGGAGGTGATCAAGTTCTCCGCCTCCGGTTTCCGCGACTTCACCCGCATCGCGGCCTCCGACCCGGTCATGTGGCGCGACATCTTCCTCACCAATCGCGACGCGGTACTGGAAATGCTCGGGCGCTTTTCGGAAGATCTTTCCGTGCTGCAACGCGCCGTCCGTACCGGTGACGGGGCTTCGCTCGAAGCCATGTTCACCCGCACCCGCGCCATCCGCCGCTCGATCATCAATGCCGGTCAGGAAACCCCGCGCGCCGATTTCGGCCGCCCCGTCGTGGCGCCGCCCCCGCCGGAAACAAATGTTGTCCGCGAGCATGGTGGCGGGGATGACGCCTGAGTAAGCCCCAAATGAAAAATCGCTCCCAAGGGAGCGATTCAGACTGCTGACAAACCCCTGGCGTTTGCCGGGGGTTTTTGATTCACTGGGTCATGTTGAGAAAACCCGCGCCCGAACAGACCGCTCTCGAGATGGTAACGCTTGAAGAGCTGGTGCCCGCTGATC
>JAAZLP010000494.1 GCA_012799265.1 Phyllobacteriaceae bacterium
AAGGCGGCAAACTAGCCACTCGAGGACGGAGCTACCGCATCAGGCGAGCGACGCGGCCTCTTTAGAGCCGAGCGATCACCATGCAGTCGATGACCGCCCATAGATGCAGGCTCGCGCCGGCCACCACGAAAACATGCCAGAGGGCGTTCTGAAAACGCAGCCTTTCCCAGACGTGGAATATGATCCCGGCTGAGTACGTTATGCCGCCAGCTAGAAGCAGCCACAGTGTCGAGCTTGGCAGCGCCTGGCCCAGCGACTGGAAGACCAATATCCCGCTCCAACCAATCGCCAGATAGAGCGCGATGGCGATGCGCCCGAATCGCTCAGGCACAATGAGCTTCAGCGCCACTCCGATCAGTGAGGCGCCCCAAACCAGGCACATCATGACAATGCCTGCCGAGGTGCCTCCGAGGACTGCCAAAAACGGCGTGTAGGACCCCGCTATGAAAAGAAAAATCGCGGCCTGATCGAGCCGGGCCAGATAGTGCTTCAGGGGCGAGGCGGGCGAGAGATTATAGGCAAGAGAGATGCCCAGCACGACGATCAGCGTCGCTACATAGACGACCAGCGATGGAAACTCGTCCTGTGCCGTCCCCAACTGCGCGAGTGTGAGCAGGATTGATCCCGCGGCGATGGCCACAACGAGCCCGACAATGTGCACAGCGGCGTCGACGATCGTTTCGGCCAGGGAATAGGCGCGCCGGTCGAGATTGCGAAGTGGCTTCTTCGTGTCGGTGATCGTTACTGTCATCACCCCTCCATGCACCGATGGTGCGGCAGCGATATGACCGAAACCTTGCTAACGCGAGGCTTGTTCCCACCATCGTAAACTCGCGGCCAACATTCCTGGTGAACAACGCCTTGCGGGACTTCGGGACCCTTGACGCGTAACGCATTCGCTACATATCGACAGGCATGACAAGGAAAGTCAAAGCCCCGGTTCCCCTATATTCGGCCCTGGCCGACGCCACGCGTTGCCGGATCATCGAGATCCTGACGCAAGGTCCTGTACCGGTCCACAAGCTGGCCGAAGCATTTCCGGTCAGCCGGCCCGCCATTTCTCGCCATCTGCGGGTCCTCAAGACCGCAGGCCTTGTCGTTGAGGTGAAAAAGGGACGCGAAAACCTCTATACCCTACGGATCGAAAAGCTGACGCGGGCGGTCGAGTGGATCGACGCTTTGCGCGGTGAGGGCACCCAAAAACCAACAGGGGTAGCAAAGGCGAAGGCGGCCAAGGCAACTTCCGCTCCTGTTGCGGATGCTGCGTCTGCAGCAGCGTCGCACAAAGTCATTGAAACCGTGGCACTGGCTGCTGCTGACGGCAATTCGTCCAATGCTGAAGCACCCGCGGCGGCACTATCCCAACAGGTCGCAGCAAGCGTCGAGCCAGAGACGAAACCTGGCAAGTCGCGCTCGCCACGTACGAAAGCGCCTGAGCCGGAAATCCAGCAGATGGGTTTTGAGTTCTAGAGAAGCGGAGCGGGCAGGGGGTCGATCAGGCTGCGCCTGACGTCATTATGCTGGAACGTCGCTTCCACCGTGCGCTCGAAGTCGGCCGGGGTCCAGACGATCTGGACCGGACCTTCGCGCGACTCCATGGCGCCAAGGGCCGCGCGCGCACCGAGCGCAAAGGGGCGGATCTGGCGACCGATAATAGCGCTGGCCGCCTGCGCGGCAGTGATATCCTTGCACTGGTCGCCGATATACCAGATGACGTCCGTGCTGCGCAGATCGCGGCCAATGCCTTGCAGCCCCTTGACGATTGAATCGGGCCAAGG
>JAAZLP010000495.1 GCA_012799265.1 Phyllobacteriaceae bacterium
CGTCATCCCGGATTTGTCGAATACTGAAAGCAGCGCCCGCCCGACTTGTACCGTCTTGCCCATGAGAAAGGTCTCGCCATGTTTGAAAGGAGGAATTTCGCGGGCTCGCTAGCACGCCCGGCAGTAAAAGGCCAAGGGTTCAGCCGTCGCAGGCCGATATTTTATCGATGAGTGGCGACTATTGCTCGAGCGTGAAAATCCAGGCGATTTCGCGCCCCGGCGTCGCGTCCGCCTCAAGCACCAGTTGGCGGGTGCGGTGAAAGCCGAGATAGGCCGACTGGCGCACGCTTTCCTCGTCGTGGAATTCTGCGCCCTCCCAGAGGAAGCTCCAGATCATGCCATTGGGCAGGACAAGCCGGGCAATGCCTTCATTGCCGATGCGGCGGACCATGACGCCGGGACCAAGATGGAAGCGTACGGCGAGCTGATGATGCAGATTGTCAGCACCGCTTACAATACGGTCCTGACCCACCAATGTGGTGCCTTCGGAAAGCAGCGTCATGCGCCGCTCGATGACCATGCCACCATGCCCGGTGGCGGTCATTGCCAACATGTGCTCATGCGTATCGAGGGTCATGCTGGCCGGATCGCCGGCAACACTGTCTTCGTCGTCAATGGTTGGCGCCGAATGGGCGATCCCTTGGCGGAAGAGCGCCTGGCTATCCGGCATGTCCGATGGCGCTGGGCCACAGGATCCGAGAATAAGTTCGCTGCCGTGGGCAAACTCGAAGGCAAGGGCCCCGGCATGGGCCTCGCCGCCAAAGCCGGGCGGCGGGGCAAGACCTGAATCGGCGATGATCATGCTCTCGCCAGCCCGGATGATGCCATAACCGCCAATGAGGCGAGAGCGACGCGTCGGCGTCGGACCATTGGCCTGCACGGCCACGAGAATATCGTGCGGGACCTGCCCACAACCGTTGAAATAGGCCGGCTCACCCGTGGTCATGGTCAGCGCATCCAGCGCCTCGTGCATGCGATCGACGCGATTGCCCAGTTCTGCTGCCACGGGGCTGCCGTGCCGGCCAACGGCGCGCTTGAGGCTAGCAAGCTCGGTCAGCAGCGTCAGATGCAGCTTTGCATTGCGTGAGAGATGCAGCCCATCATTGTCGAGCTGCCTGGCCAGAATGGCATCCAGCCGCGACACGGCATTCTCGACATCGGGGACGTCGGCCACGTTGCATAGTTCTGCGCCAAGAAGCCCGATGGCAGCAAAAAGGGAATCCACCGGGTCAGCCGCCAGCGGCCCGCGCACCTTGAGGCTTTGCACCTGCGTGCCCAGGTTGCGCTGGATGGTCTTGGCCTGATCAGGCGTGGCGCCGTCCATGAGCAGGGTTAGATGGCGCAGCCAGTTGAGAACGCGCTGGGCGGTGAGGGGCAGTGCCCAGCTATCCTTTTCGAACTGGCTTTCGCGGCCAATCCAGTCCAGCACCAGGGTGCGCGCAAAAAGCTTTTCTCCGGGATCGCGCACGTCGCGGAAGTGGCGGAGCCAGGAAAAGGACTGAAGATTGTTCCACCAGTCGGGGTTGTCGACATCAAAGCCAAAGGGCGAAGCGCCGCCCGTCTCGACCAGCTTGGAAGCCAGGAGATAGCGGCCGGACATCATTTCGCGCACCGCTTCGCGGTCTGCCGGACGGAAGTCAGGAAGGTCGCCGGCAAAGGCAGCTTCACCCTGGCCGCGCCAGGTCCAGCGCAGCAGGGGCATGGTCACAAGGCCATCGGCAAGCCCGAGCGCCAGCTTGCGGCCAGCGCCCGTAAACCCTCCGTTCACCATGAGCGCACCGCCCATTTGAGGGCAGGGGCACCGATGTCCCAGCCGATCCGTATCACTTCGGTCTTTCCTTTTTGGCGCACTCGTCGAGCGGCCCGGCCCAAGCCTTTAGAACGTCTCGTGGTTTTACTCCACTCGACCTAAAGTTGAGGCTTAGCCGTTTCGCTTGAATCGTGCCACGAAGAACCCGTCCATTCCACCATCACTGTTGCCAGCTGTCATAGCCGGATGGGTGCGCACCAGGCCCTTGGGCACAATGGCGGCTTCAAGCCCGGGCATCTCTTCGGGCCGGATGGGCGCGAGGACGAGGTCCGGAAGAGCGCCGAGAGCCCAATCGACCTGATCTTCGCCTTCAGTGGCTTCAAGCGAGCACACGCAATAGATGAGCGTGCCGCCGGGCTTGAGGGAGCGAAGGGCATTGGTCATCAGTGCCCGCTGCAGTTTCACACGTCCCGCAATGTCTGCAGCCGAGCGATGCCAGAGCACTTCGGGATGCCGACGGAACGTGCCGGTCGCAGAGCAGGGCGCATCAAGCAGAATGCCGTCGAACAGCCGGGCCGGGTCATAATGGGCGGCGTCGGCTTCCACTACCTCGGGTGCATAGCCGAGCCGGGCCATATTTTCCCGCAGCCGTGTAAGGCGCGTCGCATCGCTATCAAGCGCCGTGACCTTGTAGCCTGCCTTGACCAGCTGGGCCGTCTTGCCGCCGGGTGCGGCGCAGAGATCGAGCACATCGCTGCCCCCAGGAAGATCAAGCAGAAGGGCAGGGATGGCGGACGCCAGGTCCTGCACCCACCAGCGGCCCTCGTCATAGCCGGGCAGGGCTTCAACCGGGCGATCGCGGGTTTCAAGGCGCACCGTGTCAGCAAAGACCGGTTCAGCACCCAGCGCGTCAATGAGGTCTGGGTCCATGTCGCGCAGCGTCAGGTCGAGTGGCGCGCCAGAAATGAGGGCGTCAGCAAATCCGGCGACGGCGTCGTTGCCATAGGCTTTGACCCAGCCTTCGGTCAGTTGGGCAGGCAGGAGGTTCCCTTCATCCATCAGCCCATAGCGCGCCGAGTTGGACTGTGCCTTGCGCAGCACCGCGTTCATCAGGCCGGACAGATGTCGCGCCTTGTTATCCCGCTTGATCGCTTCGACGGCGAGAAAGAGAGCGCTGTGCGCTCCGAGATCCGGGAGAAAGACCAGTTGCGCCAGCGAGAGGCGCAGCACGGCTTCAAATGTGCCCGAGCGCGGTGGCATGCCCTTTTCGAGCAGTTCGGACAGGATAGCGTTGATCTGGCCATGACGACGCAGGGCGGTGGTGATCAGCCGGTTGGCCAGGGCGCGATCGCGACCATCGGCAAGATCGGCAGCGCCGAGGGGCGAAAAATGCTCGCCGCCCAGGACGGATTTCAACCGTTGGGCGGCAATGAGACGAAGCTTGAGCCCCGCCGGATCGGGTTTATAGGCCACGATGTTCTTATCCCCAGGGACCGCGCGCACCATCATCATCGGTACGCCCCACGGTCGGCACGCGCCAGCCGCCGCCATTGTCGCTGCCGGGGGTTGGCGCGCGGGGACGGGGCTGAGGCCGAGGCCCCTTATCGTTGACGCTCATCTCGCCCGCAAGCCTTTGCAGCGCCGCAATACGGTTGCCGGTGTCCGGATGGGTGGAAAAGAGGTTGTCCATGCGCTGCCCATTGAGCGGGTTAACGATGTACATATGCGCCATCGCCGGATTACGCTCGGCAGCGACATTGACCTGACGGCCCGCCAGGGTTGCGATCTTGTTGAGCGCCGAAGCCAGCGCCAACGGGTCGCCAGCGATAAGGGCGCCATCTTTGTCAGCCTCATATTCGCGGGTCCGGCTCACGGCCATCTGCACGATC
>JAAZLP010000496.1 GCA_012799265.1 Phyllobacteriaceae bacterium
CATCGCGTGGCCGGACAAAGGCACCCACGCCCACCCGCACTTCCACCAGGCCCGCCACCTCAAGCGCGATCAGGGCCTCTCGCACTGTCGGCCGCGAAACGCCTAGATTCTGGGCGAGATCGCGCTCGGAGGGCAATTGCCGTCCCGGCTCAACCGCACCATTAAGGATCTGCTCGCGGATCTGGTCGGCGATCTGGATATAGAGTTTGCGGTTCGAGACGGCCTGCAGTTTCATGCGCTTTCCTTTGCTCCACACATAGCGCCGAGCAACAATCCTGTCCACTGGTCTGACCACTTGACAGGTAAGCTTACTTGTCCTTAGCTCTGCCGTGTCGTCATGCGCTGGGAGGAGACCTGCGCGGCGACGAGGAGAAGGGAGGGGAGGCGATGGCTGGCATTGTGCCGCTGGTCGAAATGACCGGCATCGATAAATCCTTCCCCGGCGTACGGGCCCTGTCCAATGCCCGTTTCGAGCTGCTGCCCGGCGAGGTCCACGCGCTGATGGGGGAGAATGGCGCGGGTAAGTCGACGCTGATGAAAATCCTCTCCGGCGTTTATTCCCGCGATGCGGGCGAAGTTCGGCTCAATGGACAGGCGGTCGAGATTTCCTCACCGCGTCAGGCACAGGATCTGGGTCTTTCCATCATCCATCAGGAACTGGCGCTGATGCGCGACCTGACGGCGGCGCAGAACATTTTCATTGGCCGCGAGCCCCGCCGCTTCGGCATTCTCGACGAAGCCCAACTCAATCGCGACGCGGCGGCGATTTTCGCGTCGATGAACCTCAAGCTTGAGCCGACAGTGAAGGTCGAAACCCTGACCATCGCCAAGCAGCAGATGGTCGAGATCGCCAAGGCGCTTTCCTATCGCTCGCGGGTTCTGGTGATGGATGAGCCGACGGCGGCACTCAATGATGCGGAAATTGCCGAGCTTTTTGCCATCATTAACCGGCTCAAGGCCGAAGGTGTTGGCGTGGTCTATATCTCGCACAAGATGGACGAGATCAAACGCATCTCGGATCGCGTCACCATCATGCGCGACGGCGAATATGTCGGCACGGTGCCGGCAGCGGACACGCCCATCGAGGCCATCATTTCCATGATGGTTGGCCGTACCCTCAGCAATGACGCCTTGGCCATACCCAATACTGCCGACGCGCCGGTGGCGCTCGAAGTACGCAATCTCAATCGTGGGCGGGAAATCCGGGACGTGAGTTTTTCCGTGCGTGCCGGTGAGATTCTGGGTTTTGCCGGGCTTATGGGCGCTGGACGGACGGAAGTGGCGCGCGCGATCTTTGGTGCGGACCGCAAGGATAGCGGCGAGATCTGGGTCCATGGCAAGCGCGTCGGCATTTCGACCCCGCGGGATGCAGTCGAAAAGGGCATTGGCTATCTCTCGGAAGACCGCAAGCTCTTTGGCCTCGCGACCGGCATGGACGTTCGCAACAATATTGCTCTCGCCAGCATCGACCGGTTCACCGGTCCGGCAGGCGTGCTCAATGAAGGCGGCATGCAGAGTGCTGCCAAGAAATTTATCACCCAGCTCGCGATCAAGACGCCGTCTGACACGCAGGAAGCCCGGCTTCTCTCCGGGGGCAATCAGCAGAAGGTCGTCATTGCCAAATGGCTGCTGCGCGACTGCGATATCCTCATCTTCGATGAGCCGACGCGCGGTATCGATGTGGGTGCCAAGTCGGAA
>JAAZLP010000497.1 GCA_012799265.1 Phyllobacteriaceae bacterium
AAGACTGCGGGCTCGGCCCGCAGTCACATTTTACTGACACTGCACCCGCGCACCGCCGCCATAAGGCTGGTAGGTATTGTCCTCGACGCGATAGGACCGATAGCGTGACATGCAGGCAGCAACAAACTCCGAAGTAAGGTCCGCGCTTGCCCCCTGCTGCAAGGATGCCTCCTGATAGGCTCCGTCATCGCTAACGACGTCATTGGCATCGTAATAGGGCGACACGCATTCACGGCGCCCGCCGCGATAGGGCTGATAGCTGTTGTCATCCACCTGATAGGAACGGTAGCGCGCCGAGCACCAGGCTACGTGCTCGTCGCTTAGCGTTTCTCCGCCTTCGATTTCCGACAGAGCAGCGGTTGCCATCGAATCCGTATCTGCGTCGACATTCCTGCGCGGGACTATCGGCGCAGTTGCTGCGGGCAGTTCGCCGATTCGCTCATAACTCTGCGACGCCACATCCACTTTCACAGCTTCTGATGGGAACTCAAGCGACGCATAGTTGGCGCCTCCACCGCTCTCTGCAGGCTCGGCGCTCAAATACAGGATTGCGATAGCCACGCCGCCTGCGAACGTCAAACTCGTGAGGGCGAAACCGCCCAAGGCAGCCAAAAGGTATTTCATCGTTCCGATCCTGCTAGAAGTCCCAATTGCAGAATGCAGAACTTGCGCTTTGAGTTCCCGGAGGGTTCACATGTCTTTCACGAGTGGCGTGCCCTGGACACTTCCGGCAGCGCGATCAATGCCAGCATCACCGCGCCGCCGAAGAACAGCAAACCGTCGATAGCCAGATAAAGCCCCACTCCAACGACCCCTCCAAGGAAGAATGCGAGGATCGTGGTGGCGAAAAGGCGCAGTCGGGGCAATATCTCCTCTCGCGGGGCCCGCCCGTTGATAAGCGCGGCCAGGGCCAGTCCAAGATCGGTAGCGAGACCTGAGACGTGAGTCGTTCGCACCTTTGCACCGGATATACGCGTCGTGGCAGCGTTCTGGAGCCCCATGATAAAGCTCAGCCCAACGATGATGGGAGGCCCGTTATGTGCGTCAGGAACGAACATGTCGATGAGGCCGAGAAGAACGAGAAGCCCTGCCTCAAGGGTGATGCTGTACGCGTAAATCGCACGCACCCCTCGCTGCCGCCCTGCCTCGATCAACAAGCCGGACACGAACGCACCGAGTATGAAAGAGCACACCAGCGTCGTGACTATCCCAGCGACACCAAAGCGGCCCAGTCCGATGTAGACAGCCAGCGCCGAAACGTTCCCTGTCATGTTGGCTGAAAACAGCCCCGCGGCATGAAACCCGGCCGCGTTCAACGCCCCCGCCACTGCAGCGAGCAGCGCCGCAAGACGAATGTCGATATCAATACTGCGTTGATCGCCTTCGCGAATAAGCATGCGCGCCCCCAAAAACCTTGCCGCATGGTAGCCACAACGGAGAACATTTCACAGGGGGCTTGAACCAAGGCGGATCGGAATGAAGCCGATCACGAGCATGCAAGGCACGAAATGGGGGAGAAAAACACTGGTACGCCCAAGGGGAATGGGACATCCCATGCATTTCAATAACTTGAGATGTCCAACACCGTTGATTGGGTTATTACGGCTTTTGAGCTTTTCTACTGAATGTCCAACCATTTGCTGGACAGTACCGTCCCATTAGAATCCAACCAAGCTTTGTAACGGTCGTACTTGGTCTGCCCCCTGAAAAGTGGTCCTCCCTGAAGTAGGCTATTGAGCCTTAGAGAGGACGTTGGAATGCCCCAGAGAAAGCACAAGCCTGAAGAGATCGTCGCGAAGCTGCGCCAGGTCGATGTTCTGTTGTCACAAGGCCGCTCGGTCGGCGAAGCGGTCCGATCGATCGGAGTGACACAGTTCACCTATTACCGCTGGCGCAAGGAGTTTGGTGGGCTGAAGGGCGACCAGGTTAAGCGCCTTAAGGAGCTCGAGAAAGAGAATGACCGGCTGCGCAAGGCGGTGTCGGACCTGACGCTCGAGAAATTGATCCTCAAAGAGGCCGCATCGGGAAACTTCTAAGCCCCGCCCGCCGTCGTCGCTGCGTCGACCATGTCATGGTGATGTTCTCTATCTCGGAGCGCTTTGCCTGCAAAGTCCTCGGCCAGCACCGTTCGACCCAGCGAAAGAAGCCCAGAGGCCGACCGGATGAAGAGGCGTTGACCGCCGATATCATTCGGCTCGCCTCACGCTACGGTCGCTACGGCTACCGCCGGATCACAGCGATGCTGCGGTCCGAGGGCTGGACGGTGAATGCCAAACGCGTCGAACGCATCTGGCGGCGGGAGGGGCTGAAGGTTCCCCAGAAACAACCGAAGAAAGGCAGGCTCTGGCTGAATGACGGATCGTGCATCCGGCTTCGGCCCGAGTACCCAAACCATGTCTGGTCCTATGACTTCGTAGAGGGCCGGACCCACAATGGCAGGAAGTTCCGCATGCTCAACATCATCGACGAGTTCACCCGGGAGTGTCTGGCGATCCGGATCGGTCGCAAGCTCAACTCAACCGACGTCATCGACGTCCTGTCCGATCTGTTCATAATGCGGGGTGTGCCGGGCCATGTTCGTTCTGACAACG
>JAAZLP010000498.1 GCA_012799265.1 Phyllobacteriaceae bacterium
TACCGCCATCGCGGCGATGATCGGTGCGGCGGTGATTCTGGCCGATCCGATCTTCCAGGGTCTGGCGATCTCGCTCCTGTTCGGGCTCGCATCCTCCACAGCACTGACCGTGCTCGTCATTCCGGCGATCTACATCGTGCTGAGAGGAGGACGGAGCTCCATCGAGGCCGCTTCGCCACCCGATCCCCATGGGCCGGAGCATGCCGGTTTAGCATCGACATGACAAAGGAGACCGACTGTGAACTACTATTTCTCCCGGACGCTTCAATGTTCATTTGACGACGCCGTGCGGCGCACGACAGACGCGCTCAGCAAGGCCGGCTTCGGCATCATCACCGAGATTGACCTGAAGGTGAGAACGGCGGTGAGAAACTAGTCCACGGAAGCGGCGGCATGGAGCTGCTGCGGGCGGCGTAAAAGTCGTCCACCCTTTCCCTTTCTGCGACAGCAGGGAGGGCGCGAGGATTTTCAGCGTGGAACTATATCTCAGGGTTCGCCAGGCCTGCGCGGGGGGCATGAGCCAGCGTCAGGCGGCGAAGGCCTTCAACATCTCCCGTGATACGGTTGCGAAGATGATGACGTTCTCGGTGCCGCCGGGCTACCGGCGGACGGCCGAAGTCAGGCGGCCGAAGCTTGATCCCTTTATCCCGATCATCGAGGGCTGGCTTGAGGCGGATCGCTCCATGCCGCGGAAGCAGCGGCACACGGCGAAGCGGGTGTTCGACCGGCTTCGTGACGAGTGCGGGTTCACCGGCGGCTACACGATCATCAAGGATTACATCCGGGAGCGAGAACGGCGGGGCCAGGAAGTGTTCGTGCCGCTGGCGCATCCCCCGGGCCATGCGCAGGCCGACTTCGGCGAGGCGATGGTCAAGATTGGCGGTGTCGAGCAGAAGGCCCACTTCTTTGTTTTGGATCTGCCGCACAGCGACGCCTGTTACGTCCGCGCCTATCCGGCGGCTGTGGCCGAGGCTTGGGTGGACGGCCACATCCACGCCTTTGCCTTCTTTGGGGCAGTGCCGCAGTCGATCGTCTATGACAATGACCGGTGCCTGGTGGCGAAGATCCTGCCCGATGGCACCCGCAAGCGGGCCGTCCTGTTCAGCGGCTTCCTGTCGCATTACCTGATCCGGGACCACTACGGCCGTCCTGGCAAAGGCAATGACAAGGGGAATGTCGAGGGCTTGGTGGGCTATTGCCGCCGCAACTTCATGGTGCCGCTTCCCGAGTTCACGAGCTGGGAGGCATTCAACCTTTGGCTGGAGGAGCAATGCCGCAAGCGCCAGCACGATGTCCTGCGCGGTGAGAGCGAGACGATCGGCGAGCGGTTGCAACGTGATCTGGTTGCCATGCGCCCCCTCCCGGTCGCGCCTTTCGACGCCTGTGACCAGGACAGTGGCCGCGTCTCGTCCCAGTGTCTGGTGCGCTACAAGACCAACGACTACTCGGTGCCGGTTGCCTTCGGCCATCAGGATGTCTGGATCCGGGCCTATGTCCACGAGGTGGTGATCGGCTGCCGGGGCGAGGTCATTGCCCGCCATCCCCGCTGCTGGGATCGCGAGGAGATCGTCTTCAACCCGATCCACTACCTGCCGCTGCTGGAGCAGAAGATCAACGCACTCGATCAGGCCGCACCATTGCAAGGCTGGGAGCTTCCCGAGGAGTTCGCAACGTTGCGCCGGCTAATGGAAGCTCGCATGAACCGACATGGCCGACGCGAATACGTCCAGGTCCTGCGGTTGCTCGAGACCTTTGATCTGGCTGATCTGCATGCCGCGGTGAAGCAGGCGCTTCAGATGGGCGCAATCGGCTTCGACGCCGTGAAGCACCTGCTGCTTTGCCGTGTTGAACACCGTCCGCCCCGGCTGGACCTGGACTGTTATCCCTATCTACCCAAGGCAACAGTCGAGAAAACCAGGCCCGGCTCCTATATGCGGTTGTTGTCGGGCGATGCGGAGGACGCGGCATGAGCGATGGTCCGGAAATCCTGCTCGCCCATCACCTCAAGGCGCTGAAGCTGCCCACGTTCCTGCGGGAACATCAGAAGCTGGCCCGGCAATGTGCGGCCGAAGGCATGGATCATGTCCGATACCTCGCCCGGCTTGTTGAACTGGAGTTGATCGACCGGGAGCGGAGGATGGTCGAGCGCCGCATCAAGGCCGCCAAATTCCCCGCGGTCAAAAGCCTCGACAGCTTCGACTTCAGCGCCATCCCGAAGCTCAACAAGATGCAGGTGCTGGAACTGGCCCGCTGCGAATGGATCGAGCGGCGCGAGAACGTCATTGCCCTTGGCCCAAGCGGCACGGGCAAGACGCACATTGCCCTTGGCCTCGGGCTGGCGGCTTGTCAGAAGGGCATGTCGGTCAGCTTCACCACCGCCGCAGCCCTGGTCAACGAACTGATGGAGGCCCGCGACGAACGTCGCCTGCTTCGCTTTCAGAAGCAGATGGCTGCCGTCAAGTTGCTGATCGTCGACGAACTGGGCTTTGTGCCGCTGTCCAAGACCGGCGCCGAGTTGCTGTTCGAGCTGATCTCGCACCGCTACGAGCGCGGCTCGACCCTGATCACCAGCAATCTGCCCTTCGATGAATGGACCGAGACCTTCGGCTCCGAGCGCCTTACCGGCGCACTGCTTGACCGGCTGACCCACCACGTCAGCATCCTCGAGATGAACGGCGAGAGCTATCGCCTCGCCAACAGCACTGCCCGAAAGCGGCAACAAAAGTCCTGAGATCAGATCGCTCGTTTTGGCCCAAAGAGGCCAATGCGCCATGGCACGCGCCAGCTATTGGTAAGCGCGCGCGCCATGGCGCAGGCCACTGCCACCTGGCCTGGTTTTGCGCCGCCGCGTGGCCGGATTTTGCACCGCCGTTGACACCCACCATTCTTCCGATGGAAATTCGTTTGATATGGAAATCGCGATCTGCATGGTTTGCTGCCCAGGACCTATTCCCTCCCGGCAAATCGCATCCCGACTTCAGACCGGTGGAGGATCGACCGCAATCCCCCTTGCGCTTTTGCGGCAAAGGTACACCTCACGTTCCGGATGTGCCTCGATCGCGAAGCCGGA
>JAAZLP010000499.1 GCA_012799265.1 Phyllobacteriaceae bacterium
ATCCCGGTAGGGATCGCGGCCGGCCGCCTCCTTGAGTTGCTGCGCCGCGAGCCGGTCGGCCTCTTCCGGGCTGGCGGCAACGAGCTTCGCCGCGCGAGCGGTTGGCAGGTCGAAATTGTCGGAGAGGAAAGCGACTTCTTTCTGCTTATCGATCATCTCAGCACTCCATCGCTGGTCTGCTGGACAATCCGAGGGGCTTACCATGGTTCCGGCCGCCCCAGACGAAAACGGCCGGGGAAATCCCCGGCCATTCGAAATCATGCCCCTGTGCGGGCCAGCCTGCGCGCATCCTGGAACTCGGCTGGATCGAAGGCCCGATCCCCGTTTTCATCCCGAACGCGGGTCGTGAGGCCAATCTTGCCCAAGAGATCGATGAACGGCACCGGCGGCAGTTCTTCGACATTGGCCATATGGTGGCAATCCCACTCGCCCTTGGCGATCAGCATGGCCGCCGCAATGGCAGGCACGCCAGCCGTGTAGGAAATGGCCTGGCTGTTGGTCTCGGCATAGGCCTCTTCGTGGTCGGCAATGTTATAGACCAGAAGCTCGGTTTCCTTGCCGTCGCGGACGCCCTTCACCAGATCGCCGATAAAGGTCTTGCCGGTATAGTCCGGCGCCAGCGACATTGGATCAGGCAGGACGGCCTTCACCACCTTGAGCGGGACCACTTCCAACCCTTCGGCTGTCACCACCGGCTGCTCGGACAGAAGCCCGAGGTTGTTCAGCACCGTGAAGACATTGATGTAGTGGTCGCCAAAGCCCATCCAGAACCGGATATCCGGCACATCCAGATTGGCCGAGAGCGAATGCACTTCGTCGTGGCCGGTGAGATAGGTCGTGTGAGAGCCAACGAGCGGCAGGTCGTCCGTGCGCTTGACCTCGAACATCTTGTTCGCCGTCCACTGGTTCTGCTGCCAGCTCCAGACCGTGCCGGTGAACTCGCGGAAATTGATCTCTGGATCAAAATTCGTCGCAAAATAGCGACCATGCGAACCCGCATTCACATCGATAATGTCGATGCTGTCGACCCGGTCGAAATAGGCATGGGCAGCAAGCGCCGCATAGGCATTGACCACGCCGGGATCGAATCCTGCGCCCAGGATTGCCGTGACGCCCTTGCGCTCGCATTCCTCACGATGCTTCCACTCATAATTGCCATACCACGGCGGCGTCTCGCACACCTTGGTGGGGTCTTCGTGGATAGCCGTGTCGATATAGGCGACGCCCATGTCGATACAGGCGCGCAGCACGCTCATATTGAGGAAAGCCGAGCCGGCATTGAGAACGATCTGGCTCTTGGTCTGTTGGATCAGGGCCTTCGTCGCCTCGATATCCATGGCGTCGAGTTGATGGGCGGCCAGAATGCCCGGGCGCTTCAGCGCCTTTTTGTCGAGAATGGCGCCAATAATGGCCTCACATTTCGACAGCGTGCGGGAGGCAATGTGAATGTCTCCGAGCACATCGTTGTGCATTGCTGCCTTAAACGCAGCGACTTGCGCGACACCTCCGGCGCCGATGATCAGCAGGTTCTTTTTCAATTGGCACGAAACACCTTTTTCGAGTGTGGCGGGTCAGCCTCTCCTAGGAGAGACTGGCGGCGTAATCGGTGTAATCGAAACTGCGTATCATTTCGACCTCACCGTTTCTTCGACGAATGGCAATAGCAGGCATTGCTACGCCATTGAACCAGTTCTTCTTCACCATAGTGTACCCCCCTGCGTTCAGAAGGGACACCCTGTCACCGACCGAGAGCGGCGCCGGGAAGTCGAATTCCCCAAAAACATCACCTGCGAGGCAGGATTTCCCTGCAATAACATAGTGATGGGCGCCTGCATCTGGCGCAACACCCGCGCTCTGGCGATAGATCAGCAGGTCCAGCATATGGGCTTCGACCGCGCTGTCGACAATGGCGACGGACTTTTCATTCTCAACAATATCGAGAACGGTGACTTCGAGCGTCGTCGTGTCCGTCACAATGGCGTCGCCTGGCTCGAGATAGACCTGCAGCTGGTACTTCTCTGCGAAAGCCTTGAGCCGCGCCGCGAGCGCGTCGATCGGGTAGCCCTCACCGGTGAAGTGGATACCGCCACCAAAGCTAACCCATTCCAGCTTCTCAAAATAGGCGCCCAGCTTGACCTCGAACGTGTCCAGCAGTGCCGAGAAGGCATCGACGGAATCATTCTCGCAATTGCAGTGCAGCATGAAGCCGCTGACGCGATCGATCACGGTATCGACCTTGGCGAGGTCGATTTCGCCCAGTCGGCTGAACGGCCGAGCCGGATCCGCGAGGTCAAAGTGCGAATGGCTGACGCCTGGGTTGACGCGCAGGCCAATCGGCAAATGCTTGGCCTTGTCGTAGAAACGCTCGAGCTGGCTGATCGAATTGAAGATCATCTTGTCTGCGTAAGAGATCGCTTCATCGATCTCCGCATCCGACCAAGCCACTGAATAGGCGTGGGTTTCGCCGCCAAACTTCTCGTGCCCCAGTCGCAGCTCATTGAGCGAGGACGAGGTCGAGCCATCCATATGCGGCGCAATCTGGGCAAAGGTCGACCAGGTCGAGAACGCCTTGAGGGCCATGACGCATTTGGCGCCGGAGGCCGAACGCAGCTGATCGACCTTGGCAAGGTTACGGTCCAGCGCGTTTTCGTCGATCAAATAATAGGGTGTAGCCAGGGGCATCGCGCCAAACTCCAAGCGTGTGCCCGCCGGGGATCGGCGGAAAACCAAGGCCGCCCGTGTAAACAATGCGGCCAAACTGCGCAAGACCCCGAAGCCTGACGCATTACCGCAGGCGGTTCAGTTCGCTTGGATTTGCGGCGCGTCGCGGGCATCTGCGCTCAAGGAAAACTACGCCAGTTGACCTATAAGCCGGGTTCTGTAGGGCCGTGTTTCCACGACGCGGTGACCATTCATCTATGGCGGCCATTACTGGACGCGCTCATGCAACCAACCCGGATGATCTGGCCTCGAAACAGGCTGGAGCTTGCGCTCCGCGTCATCCCTATTTGGTCTTGCTCCCGGTGGGGTTTACCGTGCGGTCCCTGTTGCCAGGCACCCGGTGCGCTCTTACCGCACCCTTTCATCCTTACCGGCCAAAAGGCAGGCGGTTTGCTTTCTGTGGCACTTTCCCTGGGGTCGCCCCCGGCGGCTGTTAGCCGTCACCGTGTTTCGATGGAGCCCGGACTTTCCTCCAGCATGGGGTTACCCCCATGCCAGCGGCCACCCGGTCAACTGGCGCGCGATATGTGCTGGACCGACGCGCCCGCGTCAAGCGACTTGCTCAAGCATCCGCCGTGGCGGCTAGCAGCGGCTTGGCCTTCGGCTTGGTCAGCGCCTGATAGGCCAGATTGATCGCCGACATGCGCGCCGTGGCGACGTCGATCAGATCGGACGGCACACCCTTGGCGATCAGGCGATCGGGATGATGTTCGGCGACCAGCAGGCGATAAACCCGGCGAATTTCGTCGGGCGTTGCGTCATGGCTGAGCCCCAAAACCGTATAGGGATCAACGCCTTCTTCCAGCATGACATGCTGCGCGGCGATCTGCTCGAACCGCGCGTCATCGAAGCCAAAGATGGCGCCGACATCGCGGAGGTAATCCAGTTCCGCTTCGTGCACGAGGCCATCGGCGGTGGCGATGAAGAAGAGACTGTCGAGCACATGCTCGAGCGTTTCAGGCGTGTCCTGGAAGAAGCGGGCGACCTTGCGGGCATAGGCGTCGTAACCGGCGACGTCCTGCTTGGCGAGGTTGAAGAGGCGCTCGACATGCGGCTCGCTGCCCTGCGCGATTTCCACCGTGGCGTTAAAAGCCCTGACTTCTGAAGCAGTTACGGCGCCATCAGCCACCGCCATCTTGGCAGCCAAGGCGATCAGCGCCAGCGTGAAGGCGGCGTCGCGCCCGCCGGGCAGCCAGGTGTCGGGATCAAGGGCATTGGCGATATGGCCTGCAACGCCGGTGCGGCGGGAAAACGAACCCAGGAACGCCGCCATCTTCTGGCGTATGTCCTTGTTTTCCTCAGCTTTTCGCACGCAGCACAGCATGTTGTGTCCCTTCTGTCCGCAGCGCGAACCATGGGCTTAGTCTAGAGGCATAGACCCAACGGGTCCATGCCTCGAACTGTTTCCTTGCCCTGCCCTATTGCCCGAAGGGGAAATAATATTCGTCATCATAGGCGTCCGGCATCCGCTGCGGGCGAAGATTTCCCGGCGCCTCGTCAAGGAAAAAGCCATTTCCATCAAATTGTTGTGTGGACTGGCCGCCGCCGGTCCGACGCGCGAGGAAGTCAGACAGCGGCCCGGTCTCCCAATCTTCGAGGTCCTCCGCCGTAATGATCTGGTCCGGCTCGGAGATGATCAGCGGGGGTTGGGCAGAAGGTGTAACGATTACAGGCTGTTGCGGGCTAACGGCAGGCTGCTGAGCGACCACCGGAGCAGGCTCTGTGATAACCGGGGCGACGGCAACGGAGGGGGGACGCTGGGAAACGGGGGTGGGCAAAGTTACCAGTTTTGTGCGCGGCAGCGCGGCTGTTTCGACCGGTGCGGGCGTGGCCGCAGGGGTGGTAGCAGGAGCCGCCGGACTGGTCGTAACCGGTTGAACTGGCTGCGGTTTTGGCGTTTCTGCTGCGGGCTTGGTGGTGCCACCGTCGCTGATGTAGCTCGGCAATTCGCGGCCTGATTCCAGGTAGGAATCGATGATCTTGTCACCGGTCGACTGAGGCTTGGTCGGTGCTGCGGCAGTTTGAACTGGAGCGGGCTCCGAAGCGGGCGCAGGAGCGGCCGGCCGCTCGGCGGAGGTCGTCGGCAGCGTCACGTTATCCGAAATTTCTTCCTGTACGACAGACATTTGCGCAGGCGCATCGTTCTGGCGCATAAAAAAATCAGCGGTGGGAATGGCCACGACCAGCAAGGCGCCGGCCCAGGCCAGACCAGTGGTTATGCGGCTATCAATCTGCATTGGCGACTATCCGGGATACGCGCAGCCCATGTGCGGGAACATGCTTTTCTTCATGGCCACAATATGGAGTGGCCGCGAGCATCCTACGGTGCAGACCCTATTATGAACGGAGTCTGAACGAAAATCGCCGATGCCGCCCGATCAGGGACGGCGACCGAGCAGTCGGGCGAGCGCCAGCACCAGATTGGAGCGATTGAGCGTGTAGAAGTGGAACTCCGTCACGCCCTCGTCGAGTAGCTCGGTGACCTGTTCGGCAGCGACGGCGGCGGCGACCAGAGCATGGGTCTCCGGATCGTCGTCGAGACCCTCGAAACGTTCTGCCAGCCAGGTCGGGATCGACGCGCCGCAGCGGGCAGCGAAACCGGAAATCTGCTTGAAGGAATGGATCGGCTGGATGCCCGGCACGATGGGCGCGGTGATGCCCGCCTTCCGAGCGCGCTCGACGTAGCGGAGATAGTCGGCATTGGAGAAGAACAGCTGCGTGATCGCGCGGTTTGCACCGGCATCGAGCTTGCGCTTGAGATTGTCGATATCGGCATCCCAGCTTTCACTCTGCGGGTGCTTCTCCGGATAGGCGGCGACGGAGATGTCAAAGTCACCGATCTTGCGGATACCGGCGACGAGGTCGGCGGCATTCTTGTAGCCCCCTGGATGGGGCGTGAATGGCTGGCCAACGCCTTCCGGCGGATCGCCACGCAAGGCGACGATGGAAGAGACGCCCGCTTCCTTATAGCCGCGCACCACTGCGTCGACTTCGTCCCGCGTGGCGCCAACGCAGGTGAGATGCGCCGCAGCGGGCACGCCCGTGTCAGCAGTGATGCGGCTGACCATGCGCAGCGTACGTTCGCGCGTCGACCCACCGGCACCATAGGTGACGGAGACGAAACGGGGCTTGAGCGGCGCCAGCTTGCCGATGCTGTCCCAGAAGCGTTCTTCCATCGCGTCGGTCTTGGGGGGGAAGAATTCAAAGGAGATCTGCAGCTCGGGGCGCTCGCTGGCGGTCTTGCGGCTGGCGCGAATATTGTCGTCGATCATTCTAGTCCGTCCTGTTGCGGTCGCCGAGGTGCCAGAGACAAACCGTCAGCCCGCCATCCTTGTTCTCGCTGGGAAATTCGCGCACCGCGACGACATCAAGTCCCGCCTGCGCAGCCCAGCCATTCATCTGTTCCGACGACAGCCCCAGACGCCGATGGGCGTGTTCGCTGCGGAGGAATTCGTAGTCATGCGGGGCAAAATCCACGATGAGGATTTCACCACCCGGCTTCAGCAGGCGTCTCGCCTGCGCCAGCATGCGACCCGGATCGTCGAAATAATGCAGCACCTGATGGATCACGATGACATCGGCGAGGCCGACGGCCGGATCGAGGGCAGCAATATCGCCCAACCGCACCTGGGCATGGGATAGTCCGGACGCCGCAAGGCGCGAGCGCGCCACGGCGAGCATTTCACGGCTCGAGTCGATGCCGATGCCCCGCTGATAGGCAGGAGCGAGCACTTCGAGCATTCGGCCCGTGCCTGTGCCGAGATCAATCAGCAGCTCGACGCTGCGTCCGCCCAACTCGGCAAGGACTGCAGCTTCAACCGCCGCTTCGGGGACATGAAGGGTCTTGAGGAGATCCCAGCTTTCGGCAACCTTGGCAAAATAGTCTGCGGCCCGATTCTGCTGGGCGATACGCGCCTCGGCCTGACGGGCCTTGTCGCGCACGCGATCAGGATCGCACGGATCAAGCCGATCGGTGAGCCAGCGGGCCAGCTCTGCCCCCTGCCCTGATGGCGCGAGGCGATAATAGGCCCAGGCACCTTCGGCATGACGCTGCACGAGACCCGCGTCAGCCAGAAGCTTGAGATGGCGCGAAACGCGCGGCTGGCTCTGGTCGAGGATTTCTGTAAGATCCTTGACCGAGTGATCGCCGTCGGCAAGAAGCGCCAGCAGGCGCAGCCGGGTGTCTTCCCCTGCCGCCTTCAACACCCCTACAAGATCGCCCAAACTGCTCATGAAAACCTCGGATATAAAGATGTCTTTATATCCCGTTTCAGGAGAGGTCTAGACCTTTCTGCCTTTGCACAGGTGCAGCGTCAGGCTCGGGGACGGATCGGGGCGCTGACGACGGCACGGACACCGGGCGCATTGTCCTCGTAGTCAATCGTCCCCTGGAGCTGCTGCACCAGCGTCGTCAGCATCCTGGTGCCAAAGCCGGTGCCAGTGACCTCGCCGTCGAGACCCCTACCCCGGTCCTGAACGACGAGCCGCAGACTGTCGCGATACTGCTCGAGGCGGATGCCGACAGGACCCGGCCTACCACCATAAGCGTATTTGGTGACATTGGTGAGAAGCTCGTTGACGATCAGTCCCACGGTGATGGCGCGGTCCGTACCGATGAGCATGGGTACAAGATCAAGGCTGACAGCTTCGGTCCAGCCTTCATCCAGCGCGGGCAGCAGTTCCCCCATGAGCTCGTGCAGATAGCGGGAGAGATCGATGATCTCGACACTGTCGTCCTGGTAGAGGCGGCGATGCGCGAGCGATACGGCGGTTAGCCGATGCTGGGCTTGCTGCAGCTGCTCGCGGGCATCCTCGCTGACATAGCGCGACTGCATCTTGAGGAAGGCCGCCACCAGCGCCAGGCTGTTCTGCACGCGATGATTGACCTCGCGCATCAGAAAATCCTTCTGCTGAATGAGGCTTTCGTTCTCGCGCAGCGAGGTCTGCAACTCCCGGTTGAGCTCGCGGATCCGCGCGTTGTTCCGGCTTTCCAGCATCAACTTGACGATGCGGGACGCTGACTCGACCTCGGCATGCGTCCAGTCGCGGGCACGGCCCCGCACACTTTCGGACCATTCATCGAAGGACGCGCGCGGCGTGAGGACTGCGCCCGGCTCATTCTGCCCCGCCTTGTGCGGATTGCCGGCCCATTTGACGGTCTGCAACTGCTCGGCCCGGAACCACATGAGGATGGTGGGCACTTCGGTGGACATGGTGACGGCGAGAAGGCCACTGGCAATGTCGGCATAGGACTGAGCTGGTTCGAACTGGGAGGAAAGGTTCCGGGTCGAGACCGGCCGCATCAGGCCCGGAATGCGGACATGTTCGGCAAGCTCGCGCAGGGCATCGTCGTCGGGGCAATGC
>JAAZLP010000500.1 GCA_012799265.1 Phyllobacteriaceae bacterium
AATAGATCCGCGTAGAGATGCGGGGGCCGAGACCCCCGCATGGATCATCGTTACTCGGCCGACTTGGTCAGCTGCGGATACTCGATACCGAGCTGAGGACCCACATCACAGCGCCGATATCGTCCGACGCGCCTGAACCAACCTGCTGTACCGGACCGGAAAGCTGGCCAATCTCGGTGCGCAGACCGATCGGCGAAGCGCCCACGGTTTCCTGCACCGCCTTGGCGTAGGCTTGGTCATCTTCGGACCAGTCAGGCATACCGACGGCCTCGATATTGGCATACATCGTCTTGGCCAGGACCTCGTTGCCGTGGGACGGCCAACCCGAACCGAGGACCTTACGCTCCCAGGTGGTGCCGGTCATGTGCCCTGCGCCCTCGGCAATCGCGTCTGCGATCTCGACCATTTCCAGCGCCGCTTGTGGCGAGGTATTGCGGAAATAGTACCAGACGCTTGCCTTGTCCGGGACGATGTTAGGCTGCAGACCACCATTGGTGATCACGTAGTGCGACCGCTGGTTGGGGTGCAAATGCTCGCGGCGGAAGTTCCAGCCAGCGTTCATCAACTCGACGGCATCGAGAGCACTGCGGCCGACCCACGGGCTAACAGCACCATGCGCCGAGACGCCGGTGAAGGTATATTCAGCCGAAACCACGGACATGGAGTTCGACAGTCCCCAGGACGTGCTGAGGCCGTTGCCAACGTGGTTGGAGAGAACGACGTCAATATCGTCGAATGCGCCGGCGGCGACGAACCACTGCTTCGCCGCAAGGGCCTCTTCAGCAATGCCCGGCCAGACCTGCAGCGTGCCAGTGAGGCCTTCTGCTTCCATCAGTTCCTTGACGGCGATGGCTGCGGTGACGCTGACCGCAATACCCGAATTGTGCCCTTCGCCATGACCGCCTGCCCCTTCGACCTGCGGCATGCGCTCCAACACGCCCGGCATCTGCGACAGACCCGGCAGTCCGTCGACGTCCGAGTTGAAGGAAATGGCAGGCCCCTCGCCATTGCTCCAGGTCGCGATCCACGCCGTCGGCATTCCGGCAACACCGGTCTCAATGCTGAAACCGGCCTCTTCGAGCAGACCGGTGAGATACCGCATGGTCTCATATTCGTGGAAGCCGACTTCAGCGAAGCTGAAAACCGAGTCCACAATCTCCTGGGTCAGCTTGGCCTTTCCGTCGACCAGCGTGGCTAGCTCGGACTTGAGTGCGGCACTGTCTTGGGCAAAGGCGGAGAAAGTAGTCGAGGCCAGCAGGAGCGTGGCCATGAAACGTAGGCGATGCATTAAAATAATCCCTTTTGTCGTTCCCGTTGCCGCGCTCTCGTCTTTTTAATGACCGCGAAAGCTTCGGCGATCACAGCCAGGTCGGCAGAAAAAAGCCTGTCAACCAAAAGTGCCTAACGCAGAAGCTTTCTTTCGAAATGACCGAAACTTAGGCATCATGCTGCACGACATTGCTTGACTCTTCAGCGCTCTTGTCTCTCAATTCGCGCCGCAAGAATTGACCGCCCGCGATATGCAAAAAGGCCAGCCGCGTGATCCGCGACCGGCCTTTGTTTTTTTCCATTCCGGCGGAGGCCGGCGTGAGAGTTTAGTATCTCAGCGCCACATACGCGCTCATGAAGAGCAGGCCGGTGAGGAATGCCCAGCCGAAGGCAACGAGGGATGAGACCAGCATGGACGTGATGGAGAGCGTGCCGCCCTCCTCATGCTGCCAGCCCATTTGCAGCATGATGTAGGGCCCGCAGACAAAGCTCATGGCCAGATTGCCGAGGCCGCCCAGGAAGGTTGCGCCATCCATGCGCAGCGCTGCCTGCTGTTTCGACAGCCATTGGTAAAGGTGCGTGGCGGCGCCGGAAATGCACAGCCCGACCCCCATGATGAATGCCGCCAGCAGGAGTTCCTTGGTCATGGCCCGTGCATCCCATCCATTCCCGGACTTTGCCGGATAATCTTTACTATTTGTTAAGCATATTCCCTGCCTGATGCCGTGTCACCTATCGTGAAGAAATTTGGTTAATGGCAGCGTCAGGCTCACAGGCAGGCCAGGCCACAGAGGCTCCGGACCGCGGCGCGCTGGCCTATAATCTTGCTGGCATAACCATCATCGTGCTGCTGCTGGCGGTGGGCCTCGCCTATGGGATTGATCGCCTCGGCCGCAGCACGGGGCCGAACGTTCCAGCGCTAGGCGACGGCGATCCGATTGTGCAGACGATCGGCGGGCGTGAACTCACCATCCCCACATCCTGGTTTCGCTATGGCGAGCAGCTGAAGGATGACTTTGCCAGCCAGGCAGACCTGCGGGTCATGCTGGCGCTGGGCGACAACGGTGCCCTCCTACCAGTGGACGTCACTCTTCAGTCGCGCAACAGAGCCCGCTCAAGCGCTGCATTGCTTGATGCGGTTTACCTGCACCAGTTTGACGATGGCATGAGAGAGGGCGTGCCGGGGCTGGTGGGGAAGCCATTGAAAGCAGCGGAAGGCTATTCGGGCGAGACGGTCTGGTATGACCCCCTGTCGCCCGCGCCCTTTGTTGCAAAATGTGCTTCTGGCGTGACCCCGGACCTGCCGGATCGGTGCCTGCGCACCATTCACCTGCGGACAGGCATTGCGGCCGTGCTCAGCTTCGACGCCACGGCACTGGCCGGATGGCGGAAGTTCGATGAGGAACTGGCCCTGTGGCTGGGCCAGATCGGCGCGCTCTGATGGATAGGCCTTGAGGGCCTATTCGACGTCGTCGAGATCGATATCCAGGATAGACATCGAGAACATGTAGGACTTGTCGCCATCCTCGTCGTCGACATGGATCAGGCCGATCGACTCGTCGCCGATGAAGACTTCGACGCTGTCATTGAGCTTGGCGCGGGGGCGCACGTCGATGTTCTTGTTGTTGAATTTCTGCTGCAGGAATTTCTGCAGCTTGATGATTTCGGGATGGTTCACGGCAGAAGTCCTGCTGGTTTGGATGAGCCGGCAATCTAGTGTCTGGTCCGGCGCTGGCAACCCCTGAGCGCGGGCATTACGGGGTAAAACGCGCCAGAGGCACTTGCGTTCGATTCTGCCGTGATTGCAGCAGGGTCGTTTGGCTCTCTGGTTCCTACACGAGTACCATCTGATCCATGACGAGAGCTGGCTGGGCGCAGCCCGCCTCGCCAATGACCTTTGCCGGCACGCCAGCGACGGTTACCCGCGGCGGCACTTCCTTGAGGACGACTGAGCCGGCGCCGATGCGCGAGCAGTCACCAACCCGGATATTGCCCAGAACCGTTGCCCCTGCCCCAATGAGAACGCCATTGCCGATCTTGGGGTGGCGGTCTTCGTCGGATTTACCGGTTCCGCCCAGGGTAACATTCTGCAAGAGCGAGCAATTGTCGCCGACCACCGCGGTTTCGCCAATGACGAGGCCGGTACCGTGATCGAGCATGATACCGCGGCCCATGACAACGGCCGGATTGATGTCGGCCTGGAACACCTGGCTGGAACGGCTCTGGAGATAGAGCGCGAAATCGCGGCGTCCAGCCTTGTACATTGCATGAGCGAAGCGATGGGTCTGGATCGCCTGATAACCCTTGAAATAGAGGAGCGGCTCGACGGCCCGATGACAGGCCGGATCGCGCTCCAGAGTTGCCGCAAGATCAGCGCGGGCGGCCTGACCGATTCCCGGATTGTCACGAAGCGTCTCAGCAAAGGCCTGACGGATCACGTCGGCCGAAACTTCGGCATGGTCGAGGCGCGCGGCAAGGCGGTGCGCAAGCGCCGACTCAAAGGAATCGTGATTGAGAACGCTGGAAAGCACCAGATTGGCGAGCGAGGGCTCACTGTCGAGAACCTGCTGCGCGCCAGCCCGCACCGCTTCCCATACCGGGTCAACGGCCTGTATCTGGGCTGACTTCTTGGTGCTGCCGCTCATGCGCGCATCTCCGCTTCATCGAATTTGTACGATATAGGGCAGATCGTTTTACAAAACAAAGCCCAAGCAGTCGGTTTGGTTCATCATATCGATCCGGTCGGGAACGTCCTGCCCAAAAACTCCAGCGCCGCGGCCTTGAAGACCTTGTCGCCAGTCGCCCGCATGTGATCGCGCTTGGGAATGGTGACGGCCTCGCCATGCGGCAGCAGTTCGGCCAAAGCCTCTGGTGCGCCCGCCATGTCATCGGCCTCGCCCACGGCCACGAGCACAGGCACCTCTATCCGACGCACATCGGCGCGCGCCATGGGCTGACGCGAGGTTTCCATGCACGCAGCAAGCGCTTCGCGATCCGAGCCCGTGTGATCGGCAAAGATGCGGAACTGGCGTGCCGTGGGATGGGTGAGATCCGACAGCGCGGGCGCGCGAAGGCCGGCAATGATGTCATTGCCATCGGTGAGGCCGTTGATGAGGTTCATCCCCATGCCACCGAAAATGACGGCGGGAAGCCGCTCGGGGTGGTTATAGGCCATGAAGGCGGCAATGCGCGCGCCCATGGAATAGCCGATGACGGCAGCCTGACTGATTCCGAGATGATCCAGGAGCGCAATCGCATCCTCGGCCATCTGGCTGGGATAGTACAATTCAGGATCGTGCGGTTTTTCCGATTGCCCATGCCCGCGGTTGTCCAGCGTGATGGCCTGATAGCCGGCGCCTGTCAGTGTCTCCACCCAGCCGGTGTCGATCCAGTTGACCTTACCACTGGAGGCAAAGCCGTGGACAAGCAGCACCGGGGGGCCTTCGCCATGAACTTCATAGGCAAGGCTAAGACCAGATGTGGTGAAACTGGGCATGGGGCATCCCTTGTTGATTGATCCGGGTTTTGCGGCTCGGGACAATAATTGCAAGGATAAACAGACCCTGCCTTAGCCCTTTTCTTGCGGGGACTGTTTGGCTATGGTCGCGCCAAATTTCAACACCAGTCAGGTTCTGACCATGGCCCACGGCACAACCCCGCACTTCCACAATACTGAAGGACTGCGCAGCATCGAAGTGGGCTCGAAGGAATTCCAGTGCGTCGGCGCCCTGCCTCCATTTGACCATCCCCACGTCTTCCTCGACATGGGCAAGGACAGCGAAATCGTCTGCCCCTATTGCTCGACCCTCTATGTCTTCAAGACCGAGCTCGGCGCGGGCGAAGCCAATCCGGCATCTGCCATCTTCAAGGCACACGCTGCCTAAGAGGGCATTATGACGGCCACTGGCCGATCCTTTGTCATCGCCGGCGCCGGAATTTCCGGCCTGACGCTAGCCCTGGCGCTGGGACAGCGTGGGGCACATGTCACCGTGCTCGAACGCAGCCCCGCAGTTCAGGAATTCGGGGCCGGCCTTCAGATCAGCCCCAATGCCAGATTTGTGCTCAACGGGCTGGGGCTGGACGAGGTCGTCGGCAAGGCCAGCTTTGAACCCCAGGCGCTGGACACCTATCCGCAGGGCAGTAAGACGCCCGGGCACAGCATGGAGTTGGGCGCGATCATCCGGCGGCGCTTCGGCTCGCCCTATGCGGTGATGCATCGCGGCGATCTCGCGAAGCTACTGTACGATGCGTGCCGACATCTCCCTAATATCGACTTCCAGTTTGGCGTGGGACGCTGGGATGCTGCCTCCCATGAGCGCGGCGTGACCGTCTCCGTTGAGGCGGCTAATGGAGAGAGCCGCAATATCGGTGCCCACGGGTTCATCGGTGCCGATGGGGTGCATTCCCATGCCAGACGCCATCTGCTTGAGGGGCCGGACGCCCGTTTCGACAACCGCATCGCCTGGCGGGCGCTGGTTCCGGCTGACAGCGTCGCCAAACAGATCGCGCCTGACAGGGTCTCGGTCTTTTTCGGCACCGGCTTCCATCTCGTCTGCTATCCGCTGCCGCATCGACGGCAGGTAAATCTGGCGCTGTTCATGCCGGGGGATAAGGCAGATGTAACGGCACAGCCAAAGCCGCAACGCCCGGGACCAGCCGTCGAAGCCATCCTGGATGCGGTTGGCGCCAACTGGACGCCATGGCCACTCTATACCGTGGACACGGACCGCTGGCACAGAGGCAATCTCGGGCTAATCGGTGACGCCGCCCACGCCATGGTGCCCTTTCAGGCGCAGGGCGCCGCGATGGGCATTGAGGACGCCGCCGTGCTGGCGCCGCTTTTGGTGGAAACGAAAAGCGTCGAAGACGCGTTTAGTCGCTACGCCCTTTTGCGACAGGACCGCGTTCGCCGCGTGGCGGCGCTGTCTGCACAAAACGGGCGTATTTTTCATATGCCGTGGCCGCTCAGTCTGGCACGCGACACGGTTATGATAGCGCAGGGGCCGCAGGCGCATTTAAGGCGGCTGGGCTGGATTTATGAGTATAAGGCCGGTGCCGCGCCAAGCTGAAGGCGCTGCGGTTCGGTCTTGCCTAGTGGGCCTCGCCGTGTCATTTGCTGCGATACCCGGGCGGGATAAGTAGAAGGTTCGTACCACCGCATGCAAGCTGCGACGCGCTCCCGCCTGACCCTCTCCTGCATCCTCATCACCATTCTGCTCGACATGATCGGCGTGGGAATCATTGTTCCCGTCCTGCCTGAACTGCTCGAGGAACTCACGGGCGGCAGCGTTGCGGACGCGGCCGTCATCGGCGGCTATCTGGTTTTTACCTATGCGCTGATGCAGTTCATCTTCTCGCCGGTTCTGGGCAATCTGTCGGACCGGTTCGGACGTCGGCCGATCCTTCTCGCGTCCCTGCTGGGGCTGACCTTCGACTACCTGATGATGTCGATTGCCCCCTTTGTCTGGTACCTCTTCATCGGCCGTATCATCGCCGGCATTGCTGGCGCAGCGCTGGCGACGGCGACGGCCTATATGGCTGACATCACCCCGCCGCATAAGCGGACCCATCGCTTCGGCCTGATCGGCGCAGCCTTCGGGCTTGGATTTATCATTGGACCGGTCATTGGCGGCGAACTGGGCGAGTTCGGACCGCGCGTGCCTTTCTATGCGGCGGCGGGTCTGGCCTTTGCGAACTTCCTCTTTGGCCTGCTCGTGCTGCCGGAAAGCTTGCCGAAGCGGTCGCGCCGCCGTTTCGACATTCGTCGCGCCAATCCGCTCGGCGCGGTCATCGGCCTGCGCCAGTATTCCTCGGTACTGTGGCTCCTGGCCGTGCTGTTCTTCCTGCAACTGGCGACGCAGGCGCTGCCGACCATTTTCAGCTACTTCACCGTCGAGATGTTCAACTTCTCGTCGTCCACCATTGGCCGCACGCTGGGCGCCTTTGGTGTCGGCTTTGCCATCAGTCAGGCCCTGATTGCCGGCCCGCTCTCCAAGGGTATGGGCGAACCCGCTGTGGGCATTATCGGGCTTTCCGCCGCGGCCATTGCCTTTGCCGGCATCGCTTTTTCGGCCGACGTCTATCAGCTCTATCTCTTCATCGCCGTGGGCTGCATCAGTGGTTTGGCCCCACCCGCCATCAACGGCGTGCTGTCGCGCCAGGTGCCCGACAACAGCCAGGGCGAATTGCAGGGCGCCGTGAATGCGGCCAGCTCGCTGGCGACCATTATCGGGCCTCTGGCGGCGACGCAGATCTTCTCCTATTACACCAACGACCCGGCCAGCGGGCACTACTTCCCCGGCGCGCCCTTCATCGCCTGCGCCGTGGCCGTCGTTCTGGCGCTGACCTTCTTTGCCATCGCCGCCATCCGCTTTGACCTGGGCCGCCGCCCCTCCATTGCCGACCACCCGCACCCGCCTGAAGTCCCGCCTCCGGGACAGGTCCGTGTAGCGCCTATCGAAGACGACAAATGATCTCCATTCGCCCCGCGACTGACGCGGACTGGCCAAGCATCCTTCCCATCGTCAAACCCGTGCTGGCCGCCGGGGAAACCTATGCCATCGACACCGATCTCGATGACGCGGGCGTGAAGGCCTATTGGATGATGCCGGCGCACGAAGTCTTCGTCGCCGAAATCGATGGGCAGATCGTCGGCACCTATTACATTATGCCGAACCAGCGCGGCGGCGGCGCGCATGTGTGCAATTGCGGCTACATGACCTCCGAAGCAGCACGCGGCAAGGGCGTGGCGCGGGCCATGTGCCTGCATTCGCTGGAGCATGCTCGCCAGCGCGGCTATCGCGCCATGCAATTCAACCATGTGGTCTCGGCGAACAAGACCGCTGTGGCGCTGTGGCAGAAGCTGGGCTTCGATATCGTGGGCACCTTGCCCAGGGCGTTTAATCATCCGGTCCACGGCTATGTGGACTCCTATGTGATGTTCCAGACCCTCTAGGCGCGCGAATGCGCCGCCAAGGCATTTTGCCCTCACGGTTTCTCTCTCGATCCTTCGGTCATGCTGCTGCATGGGGCGAAGATCACTTCGATGCCGGTCGTCCGGCGATTGGGTAGAGGGTGAAGCAAGCTTCGCCCCACGCTATCGGAGACTCTTCGGGGAGAACCGTCCGCTGTAGGTGGGCCCGTTACAGCAATGGAGCTCCGCTCCGGCCGTGGGCGAACTCGGCCCGGATCATTCTCGTCCGAAGGATTTTGGGCGACCCCAAAACCATCCGATATCCCCGCACCGACCGTTCGTCGCGACCGCGCAGCTTGTGCGGGAATGGGGCGGAGTGTGGGGGAGGATCGATGGGGCGGGGATAGATTTTTTGGTGGATGGTCCTAAGCGCCCCGTGAACACAGCACCGTCCTCGGACTCGATCCGAGGACCTCTAGGAATTTGCGCCGAGCTGTGAATGGCCCTCGGGTCAAGCCCGAGGGCGGAGCCGTGGGGGGATAGGCGAGCGCCGTAGGACGGGGCGTGCGGTAGTGCAGCGAACGTAGGGTCACCTGCGACTCCGCGGTGGCCTCCGCCACTCGCGGCGTCGTGACTACCCATTCCGCGCCAACGGGCGCAGACTGCACTCCAGACAGAGCGGAGGACTTGAGATGACCTCTAAAAGTATGTCGCGACGCGGTTTGATCTTTGGCGGCGCCGTCATCCTTGGGGCTGGATTGGCCGGAACGGCTTTTGCCCATCATGGCTGGAGCTGGGCCGAAGCCGGGATGATCGAGCTGACCGGCGTCATCAAGACCATCACCATCGCCCCGCCCCATCCAACCATTGAGGTGGATGCAGAGGGCGAAATCTGGACCGTGGAGCTGGGCAATCCCGGGCTGACGGAGGCTTCAGGCTTCGTCGATGGCGTCGCCGAGCCGGGTCAGGAAATTGTCGCGCTGGGCAATCGGGACGCCGGGGGCGCGCTGCGGATGAAGGCGGTGCGCATCACCATTGGCGAGGACGTTTACGACATCTATCCTGATCGCATCCCTGCTCAATAGGCATGTGGGAGGCACTGTCCCAATGGCCGGGCGCGGTGGCGATGCGGCGATCGTCGACGCTCTACATCTTCGTCAATGCCGCCCATATTCTGGGGATCGGGATCATTCTGGGGCCGATCCTGTCGCTTGATGCGCGACTGCTGGGGCTCTTCCGAGCCCTCCCCCTGCCCGTCATCGGGCCTTTTCTGGCCAATGTTGCCAAGTTTGGCGTGGTGCTGGCGCTGCTGACGGGGCTAGCGCTGTTTTCGGTTCGACCGCTCGACTATCTCGATAATCCCGCTTTTCTCATCAAGCTCGGGATTGTGGCACTGGCTGTAGCCAACGCGGCATGGATCAATGTCGGTGCGCGCTGGAAATCCGCCGTAAGCGGAAATGAAATCGCCGCCAGCCTGCGGATACAGGCGGCGGCGAGTGGTGCGTTGTGGCTAGCGGCGTTGATTGCAGGCCGCTGGATAGGGTTTCTGTGACTTACTTGCCCAGAGTGGACGGCCAGGTGCCGTGCAGATCCTTGCCGCGGCCAACGATTTCAAAACCATGGGCGCCGAAAAAGTCGCGCTGACCCTGGGTCAGGTTGGCAGTGCCGAGGGCCTGGCGATAGCTGTCGAAATAGCTGAGCGAGGCGGAAAGACAGATCATCGGGAATTCCCCGACCGCGGCAGCTGCAACGACCTTGCGCAGCGCCGGATGGCTATCCTTCATGATCGCAACGAAATCAGGCACGACCAGCAGGTTGACCGCTTCGCCCTTGGCATAGGCCGAGGACATCTGATCGAGGAAGCGCGAACGGATGATGCAGCCAGCGCGCCAGATCTTTGCAATCGTGGCCAGCGGCAGCGACCAGCCGAACTCTTCCGAGGCCTTGGCGATGACGGCAAAACCCTGGGCGTAGGAAACGATCTTGCCGGCGAGCAGCGCCTTTTCGAGGTCTTCCAGCGTCACATCGGTCTTGGCGCGGTTGGGCTTGCCATAGATGGCTTCGGCGGCAACGCGCTCATCCTTGCGCGACGAGATCGAGCGGGCGGCAACGGCGCCTTCGATGGCGGTGGCAGGCACGCCCATCTGCTGGGCGACAACCGCGGACCACATTCCCGTGCCCTTCTGGCCGGCCTTGTCGAGGATGAGATCGACAAGCGGCTGGCCGGTTTCGCCATCGACGGCGTCGAGCACGTGGCCGGTGATTTCGATCAGGTAGGAATTGAGCGGGCCCTTATTCCATTCCTTGAAGACTTCAGCGCAAGCCTTTGGCGTCATGCCCAGACCGTCGCGCATTACACCATAGATTTCGGCAATCATCTGCATGTCGCCATATTCGATCCCGTTGTGGATCATCTTGACGAAATGGCCGGCGCCACCTTCACCGAGATAGGCGCAGCAGCTTTCGCCATTGAATTTGGCCGCAATGGCGGTCAGCACCGGCTCGGCATTGTGCCACTGTTCCTTGGAGCCGCCGACCATGATGGACGGGCCATGGCGGGCCCCCTCCTCGCCGCCGGATACGCCGACGCCGAGATAGCCGATATTCTTGGGCTTCAGATAGTCGAAGCGACGCTGCGTATCGGTGTAGAGCGAGTTGCCGCATTCGATGATGGCATCGCCCGGCTCGAGATGGGGCAGCAGCTGCTCGATCATGTCGTCGACCGGCTGCCCGGCCTTGACCATGATAATGATGGAGCGCGGCGCTTTCACCGTCTGCACGAAATCGGCGAGGTCGTATTTCGGGATGGTCTTGCCATCGAGGCCCTGGGCCTTGGCTTCCGCGACGAACTCGTCGATGCGGCTCGCAGAACGGTTGTGGACAGCGATCGTGTAGCCCTTCTCCGCGATATTGAGGGCCAGATTGGACCCCATCACCGCAAGGCCGATGAGGCCGATATCCGCAGTCGCCATCCCACACTCCTTTGCAAAGCCTACATAGGTGCGCACTTTTGTCGCATACGCGGCCGGAACACACCACAATCTGACGCAGGAAGAAAGGGACGAATGTGCAAAAGGCAGGCTTTGCACAAACTTGTATGGTAGAATTACTTCTTACCATCGGGTTCGGGACGTGCCTTGCCGTCCATAGACGCTTGCACTACCAACTTGCGGGGCGACGGAGAACGATTTTCCAATGAGTGCACAGCAATCGCCATTCGACCTCACCGGCAAACGCGCCCTCGTCACCGGCTCGAGCCGCGGGCTTGGCTTTGCCATGGCCAAAGCGCTGGCAGAGGCCGGGGCCTCCGTCGTGCTCAATGCGCGCGACAGCGTGGCGCTGGGGGCGGCAGCGGCCGATCTGGCGGAGGCTGGCCATAACGTGGCAG
>JAAZLP010000501.1 GCA_012799265.1 Phyllobacteriaceae bacterium
GGCGTGCGCACCAGCGCGAAGAGATCGCCGTCGATGCCGGTCTCGCCGTCAAAAATGTCCATGAAGTCCAGCACAATACTTGCTGACTTGCCGTCTGCCGACTTTTCCATATTGGTTTCGACGATTTCGACACCCGACACAGAGAGCGTCACGGTGCGGCCCTCGAACATCGACGCCATCATGGCGCGGGTTTCTGCGTCCATTTCCTCGCCGGCGCCCACTTCGGCTTCAACGCCGCCCATCGGCAGGGTGACGCGCACAAGGTTCGGGCCTTCCTGGGTGAAGGTCATGCTCTGCTCTTCGTCAGCGTCGAGGAAGTCGGCAAACGGGCCTTCCTGCACTTCAACGCAGATCGCGCTGCCATCGGCATTTTCGGTCAGCTCGCCATCGACGCAGAAGCCTTCTTCATCGCTGCCCTCTTCGCCTTCCATCGAGACCATTTCGTAGAACTCGGCGCTCATGATCTGGGTCGTGGTCGTGCGGGCGGTGGTTTCGCTGGTCAGCGCCACGTCCATTTCGACGTCGATGCAGCCGGTCAGTGCCAGTGCCAGTGTGGATGTGGCAATCAGCTTGCCGAAAATGGAAAGTTTCACGAAGCGCTCCCTTGCGTCCCTGTTTTTTTGTTGGCGCCATATAGGGAGCCGGGCCCCGAAAAGGCAATGACCTCGTTAGGTTATCGTGCGCCAGATCAGCGCCAGCACCAGCACGAATACCGCGCCCAGAACCGCTGTCATTGCCGTGCGCATCCACCTGTCGCCGGGCCGGTTCATCATCGCGCGATGCTCGGCCATGGTCAGCTCCGCCTGCGCCAGGAGGTTGGGCACGCGCCCAAGCGCTTCACTCATGCGGGACACATGCCCGGCGAGATCCTCGAGTCGCCCCACCGGCCCCTCTTCGCGCCGCAGCCATTCCCCGACGACGGGTTCAGCCACGGTCCAGATGTCCAGCTCGGGATCCAGTGTGCGCGCCACGCCTTCCACCAGCACCATGGATTTCTGCAGCAGCACCAGCTCGGGCCGCGTCTGCATCTGGAAAAGCTCGGTAATGGTGAAAAGCTGTCCCAGCACTCTGGCCATGGAGATATTGTCGGCCGTGCGCCCATGCAGCGGCTCGCCGATCGAGCGGATGGCGAGCGCAAAATCGTCCACCGACTGGCTCGCCGGCACATAGCCGATATCGAAATGGCGCTGCGCCACGAGCCGATAGTCCCGCGTGATGAAGCCATAGAGAATATCGGCAAGGAACCGACGCTCGCGCTTGGAAAGTCGCCCCATGATGCCGAAATCGACCGCGATCACGTCGCCGGTCTTCGGATCGGCAAAGAGATTGCCCGGATGCATGTCGGCATGGAAAAAGCCGTCGCGGATGGAATGCCGCAAAAAGCCCTGCAGCACTTTTGCCGCCAGCGCCTTGCGGTCGATCCCGGCCGCATCGAGGGCCGCATGGTCGCGGATCGGAATGCCGTCCACCCAGCTGGTCGTCAGCACATTCTGCGCCACGTGGTCCCATTGCACGCTGGGGATGACAAAGCCTTCGTCATCCTTGATGTTCTCGGCCATTTCCGAAATCGCCGCTGCCTCAAGGCGGAGGTCGAGTTCAAGCCGCATGGAATGGTCGAGCGTCTCCACCACCTGTGTCGGCCGCAGCCGCCGGCTCTTGCGCGAAAAAGTCTCGGCCAGCCGAGCGCCGGCATAAAGGCTCTGCGTATCGGCGTGAAAGCGCTCGGAGACGCCCGGTCGCAGCATTTTGACCGCCACGACCTTGGGTGTTTCGCCCGGCACGCGCAGCATGGCCTTGTGCACCTGCGCAATCGAGGCCGCTGCCACCGGCGGGCTGATCTCGGTCAGCTGCCTGGCCTTTTCGCCCAGCGCGTCGCTGAGGATGCCGGGCACCAGCGCTTCATCAAAGGGCGGCATCCGGTCCTGCAGACCCGAAAGGTCCGCCGCCGCCTGTACACCCACAATGTCCGGGCGCGTAGCCAGCGTCTGGCCGATCTTGACGTAGGACGGCCCCAGCGTGTGCAGGGCCTTGTTGAGCCGCTCGATCCGCCCGGTCTTGCGCACCGATGGCCGCTCGATAATCCGTGCCAGCCCCACGCCCACCTTCATCATCGGCGGCAGCGATTCCTTGGGCAGCACCGACAGCGCGCCTTCGCGGGCCAGCACCCAGCCAGCATTGATCAGACGGAAATACGACCCCAGACCCATACCTTAGAGCTTCCAGCCGGAAAACAGCGTCGCAATATTGCCGGTAAAGCTCTGGTGCTTGACGCGCTTGAAGCCGGCCTTGGCCACCATGGACGAAAACGCCGTCGGGTCGGGGAACTTGCGGATGGATTCGATGAAATATTGATAGGGCTGGGAATCGCCGGTGACGAGCTTGCCCATGGGCGGGATTACCCGATCCGAATAGAGCTTATAGGCCGCATCCAGCCCCGGTACGTCCACCTGCGAAAATTCGAGCACGAGGATGCGCCCGCCGCGCTTGAGGACGCGATGGGCCTCGTTCAGCGCCTGCTGGATGCGCGGCACATTGCGGATGCCGAAAGCAATTGTATAGGCGTCGAACGAGGCGTCCTCGAAGGGCAGCTCTTCGGCATTGGCCTCAACAAAGCTCACCTGTCCCGGATAGCGCCAGCTCTTGGCCCGGTCAGCGCCCACGCGCAGCATGTCCGAATTGATGTCGGAGACCACGACCTCGGCATAGCCGAAGGATTTTGCCAGGATTCGCTCGCCAATGTCCCCGGTGCCCCCGGCCATGTCCAGCACGCGATAGGGGCGGGCTCCCGCACGCGGCGGCGCCAATTCGGAGACCATGGCGTCCTTCCAGAGCCGGTGTACGCCCCCGCTCATCAGGTCGTTCATCAGGTCGTAGCGATCGGCCACATCGTGGAAGACCTTGTTCACCAGCCCCTGCTTTTCATTGAGCGGCACGGTCTTTTCGCCGAAATGGGTGGTTTCGCTTGTCTCGGTCATGGGCGGGCTCGATGCACTTGTCGGGTGACGATACGCTGTCTATTGGCGCGCACCATATATAAGGCATCTCAAAATGCCCATGCGAGAATGCCGCACAGGGTGAAGGAGTTTGTCCATGCCTGAACTGCCCGAGGTCGAAACCGTCCGAAGGGGGCTCGAGCCCTGGCTGACCGGCGCGACCATCAAGAAGGTCCAGCTCAATCGCAAGGATCTGCGCTTTCCCTTCCCCGAAGGTCTGGTGGAAGCGCTTGAGGGCCAGCGGGTCGAGCATGTGGGGCGGCGCGCCAAATATCTCCTCATGACCCTTTCGAGCGGCAAGACGCTCCTGAGCCATCTCGGCATGACCGGCTCCTGGCGCTTTGCCGAACACGGCATCGACAAGCCGCCGCGCTATTATGAGCCGGGCACCGAGCCCAAACACGACCATATGATCTGGTCATTGAGCCATCCCACACATGGCCAGAGCCATCTCATCTATGCCGACCCCCGCCGATTCGGCTTTATCGACCTCTATGATGATATAGAGAGCGCGCCCTATCTCGCCGGGCTCGGCCCCGAGCCGCTGGGCAATGAATTTTCCGCCCAGATGCTGGCCGATGCCTTCTCCGGCAAGAAGTCGCCCATCAAGGCGGCGCTGCTCGATCAGCGCGTGGTCGCCGGTCTTGGCAATATATATGTCGCCGAGGCGCTGCACCGCGCCCATATCCTGCCCACCGTCGAAGCCCGCACGCTGGTGCGTGCCGATGGCAGGCCGAAAAAGGCACTCGACCTTCTTGCAGCCGCCGTGCCTGAAGTGCTGATCGCGGCCATCGAGGTGGGCGGCTCCACCATTCGCGACTTCCGCAGCGTTGAGGGGGCGGGCTACTTCCAGCACAGCTTTGCCGTCTATGACCGCGAGGGCGATCCCTGTCCGACCCCGCTCTGCACCGGCGTGGTCAAGCGCATCGTCCAGTCCGGCCGCTCCACCTTCTATTGCCCCAAATGCCAGAAGCGGCCATGAGGGCAGGCAGGGGATACGCCCAGGCACGACAGGAGGTCGCTGTGACGCCCGCGCTGCCTGAATCCAGTTGACGCTCCCGCCGCCATCCCCTATAGACCCTGCAACTTGGCGGCAAACGTTGTGCCGCCGATTTCATTATTTCTCCGGAAGGTTGCAACGCCCCGAGGCGTTCATTCTGCCGGTCGGACGATCAAGAGGACCAAATGGCCAATACGCCGTCAGCCAAGAAGGCGACCCGCAAGATTGCCGCCCGCACCGCGATCAACAAGTCGCGTCGTAGCCGCGTGCGCACCTTCATCCGCAAGGTCGAAGAAGCCATCACCGCTGGTGATCACGCTGCTGCCTTCGCCGCTCTCAAGGCTGCTGAGCCCGAGATCCACCGTGCTGCTGGCAAGGGCATCGTCCATGCCAACCTCGCATCGCGCAAGGTCTCCCGCCTGAACAGCCGCGTTAAGGCGCTGGCTGTCTAAGACGGCTTTCGCGGCGCCATCAGGCAGACGCGAATTGCAACGAATATGGGCTCCGCAAGGAGCCCATTTTGTTTGTCCGGTAGGGGGCAAAGCTTTTTCGCCACAAAACCGTCATGTGATGCTTTGATGACCAAAGCGAGCGAGGCGGAACGGATCAAGTACCCGTCAATTTGTCGCGGTGTTTCAAAGGCTTGGTGGCTTTGTGGTGGTCTTTCCAACCTGGGGCATTGGGGCGCTTAATGCCCATTGTGAAATAAATTTTTCACCCTGTCCGCAACCGCTAAGTGTTGGAATCTGCGTTGAGTCACAGGCCCTTGTCGGGGGCGTCATTTTTCTGCCGGCCGACCCCGAATTTGCTGCTTCAGAGTCAACCCCCTATTTCAACGATTCACGTGTTGCGGGTCCAATTTCCACCCTCTAATGTACTTTTGCCGACGGGGAAAAAAAGAGGGCTGGAACGACCCTCCTGGAACCCGGTCGGTCCTCTTCGGAGGCGTCTTTCTTTAGGTAGTTTCCAGTCTCTGAGGCTGGCAATTCACCGTTCGGAATTGCGTAGGTCACCCCGCGTGGCCGGACAGTTTTGGGTTGGGTTGCGTTCTGAAGACACCGGGCATCATGCACCGGGCTCACTAAAGGGTCGATAGGACATCGGTGGTCTTTCCACCGAGAAGGTATGCGTCTGCCTTGCGGATGCTGGGGCGAAGCTTTGTCACAAGGTTCGGAACGAACCGGGCAGGGCAAGAAAGAACAAAAATTGCATCGGCATGCGGACCGGTGCAGGAAACAAATGGGGCTAGAACCAATGATGCGACAGGCGACGGCGGGACAGGACACATGGGCAAATGCCAATGCTTCCTCCCCTTCTCTTTCCTCAAAAGGCACACCTGTCATGTCCGATAGTCCTTCCGAAGCGCAGCGCGAATTGTGGAACCGGGTCCGCGCGCGCCTCAAGGCTGCTGTCGGTGAGGACGTCTTCACCTCCTGGTTTGCCCGTCTTGAGCTCGAAGAACTGGTCGATGACCAGGTCCACCTGTCCCAGCCGACCCGTTTCCTCTGCTCCTGGGTGCAGTCGAACTATGCCGACCAGATCCTCGAAGCCTTCCGCCACGATGTGCCCGAGGTCGCCCGTCTCCAGGTAACGCTGCGCGTCAATGGCCAGGCCCGTCCGCGCCTTGCCCCCGCTGTCGAGGCCCCCGCTGCGCCCGAAGCTGCTGCCGCCCAGCCGGCCAGCGCTGCGCCCGCGGCCACCAGCGCGCCGACGCCGCGTCTCGTCCGTGATGCTGCCAAGGGCGACGCCCTTGCCGGTAGCGCCATCGATCCGCGCATGACCTTTGACAGCTTCGTCGCCGGCTCGGCCAATGAAATGGCCTTCGGCGTCGCCAAGCAGATCGCCAGCGCCGCGATCAACAATGCCGTCACCTTCAATCCGGTCTTCATTCATTCGACCGTGGGTCTGGGCAAGTCCCACCTGCTCAACGCCATCGCCCATGCGGTGAGCGCGGCCGATCCGACCAAGAACATCGTCTATCTGACCGCCGACCACTTCATGTACCATTTCATCACCGCCGTGCAGCGCCAGTCCGCGCTCGGCTTCAAGGAATGGCTGCGCAAGGTCGACCTCCTGCTCATCGACGACATGCAGTTCCTCCAGGGCAAGTCCGCCACCGAATTCGGCCACACGCTGGGCGCGCTGCTGACCGGCGCCAAGCAGGTCGTCGTGGCCGCTGATAGCCCGCCGCGCGATCTTGAAATGCTCGATGAGCGCGTCCGCTCGCGCCTCTCGGGTGGTCTGGTCGTGCCGATCACCAATTTCGACTACGACCTGCGCCGTGACATCGTCCAGCGCCGCGCCGACCAGGTGAATGCCCGCTATGGCATGCAGTTCCCGGTCGCCGTGATCGACTACATCGCCCGCGCCGTGGTCAGCCATGGCCGCGACCTCGATGGCGCCGTCAATCGCCTCGTCGCCGCCAACCAGCTCACCGGTGAACTCATCACCGTGCCGCTGGCCGAAAAGACCCTGGCCGACCTCATCCGCGCCCGCGACAGCAAGCGCGTCCGCATTGAGGACATCCTCAAGGCCGTTTCCCGCCACTACAAGGTGCCGCGCAACGAACTGCTCTCGGCCCGTCGTTCGCGCGACGTCGTCCGCCCGCGCCAGATCGCCATGTATCTGGCCAAGGCGCTCACCGCCCGCTCGCTCCCCGAAATCGGTCGCCGCTTCGGCGGTCGCGACCACACCACCGTGCTCCATTCGGTCCGCAAGGTCGAACAGATGATCAAGGACGACATCGAGCTCGGCCAGGAAATCGAACTCCTCAAGCGCATGCTGGAGGAATAGTCAGCGGCCGCGCTGCGCGCGGTCAAATCGGTCCGGTGGACCGATTTGAGCTGACTATGCCCGGAGCGCTATGCGCGAGGGCCAGGCGGCTGCGGGCCTGCCCGCAGCAAAATCGCTCCAGTGGAGCGATTTTAGGGCCGAACGCCCGGAGCGCTATGCGCGCAGGGCCAAAGCACGCGCTCCCATATAGTGGAGCCGATTTCCCCAGCGGCAGGGCCCCGTGGCCTTGCCTTTTGGTTGCCGAATTGCAAATGTCCAAGCCCCGCTTCGCCGGGGCTTTGTCGCTTTATGCGTAGTACGTGTCAGGGATCGGTTGGGAAATGAAAGTTACGCTCGAACGCAATCATCTGCTCAAGTCTCTGAGCCATGTGCATCGCGTGGTCGAACGCCGCAATACCTATCCGATCCTCGCCAACGTCCTGTTCAAGGCCGCCGATGACCGCGTTGAGCTGCGCGCCACCGACCTCGACATCGAGGTAACGGAAAGCGTGCCCGCCATGGTCTCGACCCCTAGCACCACGACGATCCCGGCGCACACCCTCTATGAAATCGTCCGCAAGCTCTCCGATGGCGCCGAAGTGCGCCTCGAAAGCGATGGCGGCGAGAACATGGTGCTCACCTCCGGCCGCTCGCGCTTCAACCTCGCCTGCCTCTCGCCGGACAGCTTCCCCGATCTCAAGTCGGGTTCCTTCCCGCATGAATTCGACATCGCCGCGGCCTCCCTGCGCGAGCTGATCGAACGCACCCAGTTTGCGATCTCCAACGAAGAGACCCGCTACTATCTCAACGGCATCTATTTCCATGCCGTCGAGAACTCCCAGTCCGGCTCGCTCTTCCGCGCAGTCGCCACCGACGGCCACCGCATGGCCCGCGCCGAAATCGCCGCGCCCGTCGGCTCCACCGGCATGAGCGGCATCATCGTGCCGAAAAAGACCGTGGGCGAAGTCCAGAAGCTTCTCGATGGCGTCGATGGTGATGTTCATGTGGAAGTGTCCGACACCAAGATCCGCTTCACCGTCGGTCCGGTCGTTCTGCTCTCCAAGCTCATCGAAGGCACCTTCCCCGATTACGATCGGGTAACGCCCAAGAACAATGACAAGCAGATGATCGTCGACAAGCAGAGCTTTGCTGTCGCCGTTGACCGCGTCTCGACCATTGCGTCTGATCGCGGCGGCAAGGCCGTCAAGCTCTCGGCCAATAATGGCCTGCTCGATCTTTCGGTCACCAATCCCGATCACGGCACCGCCAGCGAAGAAGTCGCCGTCGAGTTCGAAACCGATGGCTTCGAGATCGGCTTTAACGCCCGTTATCTCCTCGACATCATCGGCCAGATCCGCACCGAAAGCGCCGTCTTCCTCTTCAACGACGCCAATTCCCCGACCCTGGTCAAGGAAGAAGGCGGTCAGGCCAACGCGCTCTACGTCCTCATGCCGATGCGTGTCTAGGCTGCGTCCCGAAGGGCCAATCGCTCCGGTGGAGCGATTTGAGCAGGCTAGGCCCGGAGAGCTACGCTCGAAGGGCGGGCTGGCTCACTCCGCCACCGCACGTCACCCTCGGGCCTGACCCGAGGGTTTTCACGTTAAGGGGCTCATAGCGCGCATCGGCCCGTGCCATCATGGTGACGAACGGCGCGCTGCCCATTAGGATGGCCCCATAAATGATCCGCCATCTCTCCCGCCTCCGCCTCACCGCCTTCCGCAATTATGTCGCCGCCGCGCTCGATCTCGACGAGCGCCATGTCGTGCTGACCGGCCCCAATGGCTCGGGCAAGACCAATCTGCTTGAGGCCGTGTCCGTGCTCTCGCCCGGGCGCGGTCTGCGCGGCGCGACCTTTGATACGCTGCAGGCCCATGGCAGCGATATCCTCTGGGCCGTTGCCGCCACGGTGGAGACTGCCGACGGTCCCTCCGATATCGGCACCGGCGCTTTGCCCGATGGCGGCCGCCGTGTGCGTATAAATGGCGCCAATGCCCGCTCCATCGAAGCCATGAGTGACTATATCCGCGTTCTCTGGCTCACCCCCGCCATGGATGGGCTCTTCTCCGGCCCCGCCGGCGAACGACGGCGTTTCCTTGATCGCCTCGTGACGACCCTCATTCCCGGCCATTCCTCCGCCATCGGGGATTTCGAAAAGGCCATGCGCCAGCGCAACAAGCTCCTCGAAGAGGGAGGCGACGCGCGCTGGCTCAACGCCATCGAGGCGCAGATGGCAGAGCTCGGCGCCTCCATCCATCTCAACCGCACCGATAGCCTCAGCCATCTCCAGCTGCTCATCGCCGAAAGCCTCGAGGACGAGAAATTCCCCGCAGCGCTTTTATCGCTCACCCCGCTTTTTGAGGACGGCGAAGAACCCGCCACCTCGGCCGAATTGGAGATGGCGCTGATGCAGCGCTGGCATGCATCCCGCGGCCTTGATCGCGCCGCCGGACGCACCACATCAGGACCACACCGCGTTGATCTCGAAGTCGTCCATGCGCAAAAGCACATGCCCGCGGCTCTGGGCTCCACCGGTGAGCAAAAGGCGTTGCTGATCGGTCTCATCCTCGCCCATGCGCGCCTCGTGCGTCTGCGCACCGGCATCGTGCCTTTCCTCCTGCTCGACGAGATCGCGGCCCATCTCGATCCGGACCGTCGCCGGGCGCTGTTCCAGGCGCTGGATGGCCTCGAAACCCAGTGCTTCCTTACGGGCACGGACACCCTGCTCTTTGAGGCGCTGGAAGATCGGGCACAGCGTTTTTCCGTCCGGGATGGCCGCGTCGCGCGGGACTGAAAACCCCGTTTCTCGGCTCCCAAATCCCGCTCCGGCGACCCTTCCGGCCGCCGCGCCCCGATGTGATCGCAAAACGCCTTCTTTATGCCCAGCCAAGGGGCTAGAAACCGGCAATTTCCTTGGGGTTTCGACCCCATTCCGCTAGAACAAATATCACCCGTAAACGACTGATTCGGACCTCATGAGCGACAGCGAAAACCCGACCCCGAACGAGTATGGCGCCGATAGCATTCGAGTGCTCAAGGGCCTCGACGCGGTGCGCAAGCGCCCGGGCATGTATATCGGGGACACCGACGACGGCTCGGGCCTGCATCACATGGTCTACGAAGTGGTCGACAACGCCATCGACGAGGCGCTGGCCGGTCACGCGGATCTCGTGACGGTGCAACTCAATGCCGATGGCTCCTGTACGGTCATCGACAATGGTCGCGGCATTCCGACAGCCATCCACAAGGAGGAAGGCGTTTCGGCAGCTGAAGTGATCATGACCCAGCTGCATGCCGGCGGTAAGTTCGACCAGAACTCCTACAAGGTGTCCGGCGGTCTGCACGGCGTGGGCGTTTCGGTTGTGAACGCGCTCTCGATCTGGCTGCGTCTGCGCATCAATCGCGATGGTGAAACCCATGAGATGGAGTTCAACCACGGCGATGCCGTGGCGCCTCTCAAGCAGGTCGGCACCTATGTCGAAAACAAGCAGCCCAACACCTATGAGGGCCGCTCGGGCACCTCGGTAACGTTCCTGCCGAGCCCCCAGACCTTCACCATGGTCGAGTTCGATTTCAAGACGCTCGAACATCGCCTGCGCGAACTGGCCTTCCTCAATTCCGGCGTTCGCATCATCCTGCGCGACAATCGCAGCCCGGAGCCTGTCGAAACCGAGCTCTTCTACGAGGGGGGTCTCGAAGCCTTCGTGCGCTATCTCGACAAGTCCAAGACCCCTGTCATTGATGCGCCCATCTCGATGATCTCCGAAAAGGATGGCATCACGGTCGAAGTCGCGCTGCAGTGGAACGACAGCTACCACGAAAACGTCCTCTGCTTCACCAACAACATCCCGCAGCGCGATGGTGGTACCCACCTTGCGGGTCTGCGCGGTGCGCTGACGCGTCAGGTGACGAGCTACGCCAATTCCTCGGGCATCGCGAAAAAGGAAAAGGTCGAGCTTTCCGGCGACGATACCCGCGAAGGCCTCACCTGCGTGCTCTCGGTCAAGGTGCCGGATCCGAAATTCTCGTCGCAGACCAAGGACAAACTCGTCTCCTCCGAAGTCCGTCCCGTTGTCGAAAACATCGTCAACGAGAAGCTCGGCCAGTGGTTTGAAGAGCATCCCAACGAGGCCAAGACCATCGTTGGCAAGGTTGTCGAGGCCGCCGCCGCCCGTGAAGCCGCCCGCAAGGCGCGCGAGCTGACCCGCCGCAAGGGTGCGCTCGAAATCTCCTCGCTCCCCGGCAAGCTCGCCGACTGCCAGGAACGCGATCCCGCCAAGTCGGAAATCTTCATCGTGGAAGGCGACTCCGCAGGTGGCTCCGCCAAGCAGGGCCGCGACCGTTCCAATCAGGCTGTGCTACCGCTGCGCGGCAAGATCCTCAACGTGGAACGCGCCCGCTTTGACCGCATGATCTCCTCCGACCAGGTCGGCACGCTGATCACCGCGCTCGGCACCGGCATTGGCCGCGAAGAGTTCAACGCCGATAAGCTTCGCTACCACAAGATCATCATCATGACGGACGCCGACGTCGACGGCGCCCATATCCGCACGCTGCTGCTGACCTTCTTCTATCGTCAGACGCGCGAGCTGCTGGAACGCGGCCACATCTACATCGCCCAGCCGCCGCTCTATAAGGCGACCCGTGGTCGTTCCGAGATCTATCTCAAGGACGAGCGCGCGCTCGAGGATTACCTCCTTGCCGGTGGTCTCGAAGAAGCCGTGTTCAAGACCCGCGACGGCATGGAGCTGGCTGGTCAGGACCTCCTCAGCGTCCTCCATCAGGCCCGCGATATCGTCAACGCGATCAACAATCTCAACCTGCGTTACAACCGTAACCTCGTTGAACAGGCGGCCATTGTCGGCGGTCTTGATCCCGATGGCATGTCCGATCCGGCCAAGAGCGCCGAAACGCTGACCCGCGTTGCCAACCGTCTCGACCGCATCTCCGATGAGCTCGAACGCGGCTGGACCGGCGAGATCACCGAAGATGAAGCGCTCGCCTTCTCGCGCACCGTCCGCGGCGTCACCGAGACCCACCAGATCGACCGCGCCCTCCTCCAGACCGCCGATGCCCGCAAGCTGCGTCAGCTGGCCGAGCGTCTCGACGAGCTCTATGGCGGCGTCCCGACCCTCACCCGCAAGGGCGATGTTACCCCGATCTATGGTCCGGCCAGCCTCTTCAAGGCCGTCACCGATGCCGGCCGCAAGGGCGTCTCGCTGCAGCGCTACAAGGGTCTCGGCGAAATGAACGCCGAGCAGCTCTGGGAAACCACCCTCGACCCCAACGCCCGCACCCTGCTGCGCGTAGAGATCGACCAGATCGACGAAGCCGACCAGATTTTCACCGCGCTGATGGGCGATCTTGTCGAGCCACGTCGTGATTTTATCCAGGATAACGCGCTTAACGTTAGCAATCTTGACGTTTAGGCGTTCCAGCAACGAA
>JAAZLP010000502.1 GCA_012799265.1 Phyllobacteriaceae bacterium
CCGGCGGCGGCGCGGTCGCCGAGCCAGTCGACCAGTTCTTCGGTCGGCTTGGTATAGGTGCGGCCGGAGCTGTCCTGCCAGGTAAGGCCATCGGCTGCATAGAAGGTCTTGATGTCGGAAATGCCGCCATCCTTGTAGCGCTGTAGGCGCACGCCCTTGCCGCGTCCCATCGTGGCCAATTGCACGATCGGGAAGACGAGCAGCTTGCGGTTCTGGCCGATGACAGCGACCCGGTCGCCCTCGGACGGCACGATCAGCTTGGCTTCCTCGGGTGCCGTCACATTGAGGATCTGCTTGCCCTTGCGGGTATTGGCGATGAGATCATCCTCGTTGACTATGAAGCCATAGCCAGCAGAGGAAGCGATGATGCGCTGCTTGCCGGGGCGGTAGACGAAGAGGTCGACAATGTCGTGCCCCTCTTCGATATCGACCATGATGCGCACGGGTTCGCCCTGCCCGCGCCCACCGGGCAGCTTGTCGGCGCCAATGGTATAGACCCTGCCGCCCGTCGTCAGCATCAACAGCTTGTCGGTGGTCTCGCACCTGATCGAGAGTTTCAGCCTGTCGCCAGTCTTGAAGCCCTTCTCGTCATTGACCTCGACGGCATGGCCACGCGGCGCGCGGATCCAGCCCTTTTCGGAGAGGATGACGGTGATCGGTTCGCGCTCGATAAAGGCTTCGGTGATTTCGGCAGCATCGGCAGAAGGGGCATCGCCGAACTTGGTGCGGCGGGCGCCGAGCGCATGGGGCGTCGTGCCATCGGCTTCGAACAGCGGATAGGCCTTCTTGAGGGCTTCCACCTGCTTGGCGATTTCGCCCCAGAGGCGCTTGTCAGACGACAGCAGGGTTTCCAGCCGCCCCTTTTCCTCGGTGAGGTTCTTGTGCTCCTGGCGAAGCTCGATCTCTTCGAGCTTGCGCAGAGAGCGCAGGCGCATGTTGAGGATGGCTTCGGCCTGATTGTCCGTCAGGTTGAAGGTCGCCATCAGGCTTGCCTTGGCATCATCCTCTTCACGGATGATGCGGATCACCTCGTCGAGGTTGAGATAGGCGATGATATAGCCTTCGAGCACTTCGAGGCGCGCGGCAATCTGGGCCAGACGGAATTCGGAGCGGCGGACCAGAACCTGCTTGCGGTGGTCCAGCCAGGCGCGCAGGGCGTCGGCGAGGCTCATCACGCGCGGCACGGTGCCGTGGTCCAGCACGTTGAGATTGAGGCTGAAGCGGAGTTCGAGCTCGGTCAGCTTGAAGAGCTGTTCCATGAGGATGACGGCATCGACGGTGCCGGCGCGCGGCTCCAGCACAAGGCGAATGTCATCGGCGCTTTCGTCGCGCACGTCCTTGAGCAGCGGCAGCTTCTTGGCCAGCAGCAGTTCGGCGATCTTTTCGACCAGCCGCGACTTCTGCACGCCATAGGGGATCTCGGTGACGACGATATGGTAGACGCCGCGGCCCTTGTCTTCCTTGTGCCAGACGGCGCGGTGTCGGAAAGCCCCGCGACCGGTCTCGTAGGAATTGACGATGGAAGCGCGGGTTTCGACCAACTGACCGCCGGTCGGGAAGTCCGGACCGCGCACGAGGTCGTCCATGCTCGGCGGCGCCGAGAGATCGGCATGCACCAGCTCGTCCGTGGTGGCCGCAGGATTGTGGATCAGCTTGATGGCGGCATTGCAGAGCTCGACCACATTGTGCGGCGGGATCGAGGTCGCCATGCCCACGGCAATGCCGGTCGTGCCGTTTGCGAGGAGCTGCGGGAAATTGGACGGGAGCACAATCGGCTCTTCGTCTTCGCCGTCATAGGTCGGCTTGAAGTCGATGGCGTTCTCGGTGATGCCCTCGAGGAGACGCGTGGCCACCTCGGTCATGCGGCTTTCGGTGTAGCGCATCGCCGCGGCGCTGTCGCCGTCGATATTGCCGAAATTGCCCTGCCCGTCGACCAGCGGATAGCGCAGTGCGAAATCCTGGGCGAGGCGCACCAGCGCGTCATAGATCGACTGGTCGCCATGCGGGTGGAACTTACCGATCACGTCGCCGACGATGCGGGCGGATTTCTTGTAACCCTGGTCGGGGTCGAGCCGCAGTAGGCGCATGGCATGCAGGATGCGCCGATGCACGGGCTTGAGACCGTCGCGGGCATCGGGCAGCGCGCGCTGCGTGATCGTCGACAGCGCATAGGCGAGATAGCGCTCCTCCAGTGCAGAACGCAGGCCGACCGTTTCAACATCATCCCCGCCGGAGGGCGGTGGCG
>JAAZLP010000503.1 GCA_012799265.1 Phyllobacteriaceae bacterium
CCCTGCGGGTCAAAGACATGCACGGCCGGGCCGCCGGATGTCCACACCCAGCCGTCGCTGTCAACGCGGAAACCGTCCGGCACCCCATAATCGAGAACCGCAAATTCGCGTCCATTGACGAGGCGCCGACCATCCGCAACATCAAATACTCTGATATGCCGACGAGCATTGGGGTCATTGCTGGAGCCGGAATCGGCGATGTAGATCAGCTTTTCGTCGGGCGAGAAGGCCAGCCCATTTGGCTGCAGAAAGTCATCGGCGACGCGGGTGATCTCCCGGCTCTGGCCATCGACCCGATAGACGCCGCGACAGCTCTGCTCTTCGGACGCCTGATAACCCTCATAGTCGCTCATGATGCCGTAGCTTGGGTCGGTGAACCAGATCGCGCCGTCGCTCCCCACCACGACGTCATTGGGCGAATTAAGCCGCTTGCCCTCGAAGCGGTCAGCGATCACAGTGATCGTGCCATCCCACTCCGTGCGGGTGACGCGGCGCGTGCCATGTTCACAAGAGACCAGCCGCCCCTGACGATCCCGGGTATGACCATTGGTGAAATTGGACGGTTTTCGGAACATCGAAACCGAACTGTCGCCCGGCAGATAGCGCATCATGCGCTGGTTTGGGATGTCGGAAAAATAAAGGCAGTCATGATCGGAAAACCAGACCGGTCCCTCCGCCCAGCGGCAACCCGAATAGAGCTCTTCCAGCCTGGCGCTGCCATGGATCTTGGCCGCAAACCGCTGGTCGAGAATGTCGTATAGCCCGTCACTGTTCATGCTGCCCTCCACCGCCCAAGCCTAAGGTCTGGAACAAAAACCAGTCGTCAGCAAGGGGACGCTGGCGACTGGGTAGAGTATGGCAGGAGGGCGCTTTCCCTCAGTTGCTGTCATGTTGACGCAGACTGGATCCTCATGGATCAGGCGGTCGAGCCGGCCCCCATCGCTGATAAATTGCCGGATTGGCAATTCGGCCGGATCGCGCCTTACGAAGACTGGCTACAGCCAATCCGCTATCTCCAAAAAACGCCAAGGTCAGCAAAAGCCGTCCGCGTCTCCGGCATAATCGACAGCTTCCAGCACAGGCAGAGTCTATACTCGGGATTGAGAAGAAAATGGTGCTGCCGGACAGGATTGAACTGTCGGCCTCTCCCTTACCAAGGGAGTGCTCTACCACTGAGCTACGGCAGCATCTGGGGCGATCACCTGGTGGTGTGGTCGCGGGGTCGCTTGCTTCGGAGAGGTCCGTGTCGCGGCGACGGGGGCTCCTTTGCCATAGCGTTACCCTCGACGCAAGACCAAAAACAGCCTATCACCACCTCAGATGACTCGAGACGCTTAAGGACCATGGGCAAATCGGAACAGGCACAGCTGCGCGAGCAAAGATTAGCCGCAAAGCTGCGTGAAAATCTGAAGCGCCGCAAGGAACAGGCCAAGGCTCGTGCCCAAGGGTACAGCACTGATTCCGAACCGGAGGCACCTGAAATGGACACGGGCAATAATCCGTAAACCATTTCGGGCGAACAATCGCAGTTACCCTTCATACGAGAACGGCTGGTCTGGCTTACGTGGCAACGAAGACCTCGCCTACCTCCCCCAGGTAGCAGGCCGAAGGGCCTATATTGAGGACTTCTAATGGATCGAATTCGTTTGGTTGGCGGCAACGAGCTACGGGGCGAAATCCCCATCTCGGGCGCCAAGAATGCCGCTTTGCCGCTGATGATCGCCGCGCTGCTCACCGATGAGCCGCTTGTGCTCACCAATGTGCCGCGCCTCGCCGACGTCAAGCAGCTTGAGCGCATTCTGGAGAATCACGGCGTCGATATTGCCGTCCATGGCCGTCGTCGCGGCGAGGAAGAGGGCGTGGGTCAGCGCATGACTTTCCACGCTGCCGACATCGTCGACACCACCGCACCCTATGATCTTGTTTCCAAGATGCGCGCCAGCTTCTGGGTCATTGGCCCCTTGCTGGCCCGTTGCCATGAGGCGCGTGTGTCGCTGCCGGGTGGCTGCGCGATTGGTACACGTCCTGTGGATCTTTTTCTCGACGGTCTTCAGGCGCTGGGCGCCGAGATCGACATTGACGAAGGCTATGTCGTGGCCCGGGCGCCCAAGGGTGGCCTAGTTGGCGCGACTGTCCGCTTCCCCAAGGTATCAGTCGGCGCGACTCACACCATCCTGATGGCCGCCACGCTTGCCCGCGGCACGACCGTGATCGAGAACGCGGCCCAGGAGCCCGAGATCACCAATGTCGCCGAATGCCTCGTCGCCATGGGCGCAAAGATTTCCGGCATCGGCACCCGCACCCTGACCATTGAAGGCGTCGAGCGCCTGCATGGCGCGACGGTCGCTGTGATCCCCGACCGAATCGAAACCGGCACCTTTGCCATGGCTGCTGCCATGACTGGTGGCGATGTGCTGCTCACCGGCGCGCGTCCCGAACATCTGCAGGCGGCGCTGGACGTTCTGGCCGGCACCGGTGTGGAACTCACGCAGGAGGCCAATGGCCTCCGCGTTCGCCGCAATGGCAATGGCATTCTGCCCGTCGACGTCGAAACCGATCCATTCCCCGGCTTCCCTACCGATCTGCAGGCGCAGTTCATGGCCCTGATGACCATGAGCTCGGGCATCAGCCACATTCGCGAGACCATTTTCGAGAACCGCTACATGCATGTGGCCGAGCTTGTGCGTTTCGGCGCCGATATTTCGGTCAATGGGCAGGTGGCGACGGTCAGGGGCAAGCCCCAGCTCAAGGGCGCCCAGGTGATGGCGACGGACCTTCGCGCGTCAGTCTCGCTGGTCATTGCCGGCCTCGCGGCCAAGGGCGAAACGGTGGTCAACCGCATCTATCACCTCGATCGCGGCTTTGAGGGCCTCGAGACCAAGCTCTCCCGCTGCGGCGCCGAAATCGAACGCGTAGCTGGCTAGCGCACACGCCGATGCTCGTGCGCCAGGCCACGAGAGCTAAGCGCGAGTGGCGGGCCTTTGATGCAAGAAAAGCCCCGGACCTGTCCGGGGCTTCTTGCTGTTTCAGATCGACTGGCCGAAGCGGAACACATTGGTTGGGTCGACCGCCGCCTTGACCGCGCTCAACCGCGCAAGGTTCTCCCCATAATAGCGCTCGCGCCAGTCGGTCAGCGAGGGATCGGGGAAGTTCTGGAACGCGCCTTTGGTATCGCTGGCGGTGACCAGCGCATAAAGCTCGTCCTGCCAGTCCGTGCTCGCCCGCACGACGTCGGGGCGGGCCGTGTCGTCCTTGCTCCAGGAGAGGTTGGCAGTGGAGAGGAACCGGCTGTCGCGGTGAACAAAGGCCGTTGCGTCGCTGGCGACCGCGTTGACCGCGGCGCCCGTCTGGAAGAACACCAGATTTGCCGAGGCGCCCGTGCCGGGCCAGCGGGCCATGTGGTCGATTGCCTGGGCAAGGAACTCCCGATCCGGCACGCTGGTGTGGAAGGTCGAGCGCTCACGGTAATAGGCGGGTTCACCTTCTTCGGCGAGAAAGTCCTGCCCCTGCCAATAGGGTGCTTCCTGGATATCGGCAAAGTCCGGTTCGCCCACAGCCAGAACCGGCGCCATGAGCGCGAGGAAATCCTCCTTGCTGCCGGCAAATTGCCCCAACAGGGTCAGCGGCACCTGGCGTCCGCGACCTGTCATGGTGGGATTGATGCCGCCAAAGGCAACGCGCGTGCCCATTGTGTCCGGCGCCGCATCGATCGTTTCAAACAGCGCGCTTGCCACATCCAGCACCTTGTCGCGCCAGACGATGCGGAAGACGGTGATCGATGTCTCGGCCGGATGCGTCTGCAGGGTGAACGACGTCGCCACCCCAAAATTGCCACCCGCGCCACCGCGCAGCGCCCAGAAAAGGTCCGCGTTTTCCGTTTCCGAACAGGTCCTGATCTGGCCGTCCGCAGTCACTATCTCGGCGCTGATCAGGCTGTCGCAGGCCATGCCAAAGCGGCGCATGTTAAAGCCGATGCCGCCGCCCATGAGGAAGCCGGCGATGCCAACGCTGGGGCAGCGACCATGCGTGGTCGTCCGCCCGGCCGCGTCCAGCGCAGCGTAAATCTCATAATTGATGGCGCCGGCCCCGATGGTCGCGACCCCGGTCTCGGCGTCGATCGCGATCTCATCCATTCTCGCCATGTCGATGACAAGCCCGTGGCTTGTCGAAAACCCCGCATAGGAATGACCGCCGCCGCGAATGGCGAATGGCATGTCATTGTCGCGGCACCAATTGATGACGTCAGCCACCATCTGCGGCGAATTGCAGTAAACCACGCCCTCCGGACGCACCGCTTCAAAGCGCAGATTATTGGGCAGGGCGGCATTGGCAAATCCCGTGTCCTCGGGGCGCAACAGCAGGTCGCCGGCGATTCCGCGCAGTCTTTCCCAGCGGTCGACAGCCCCCATTTCGTCGTGGATAAGGGCCTGGGCAAAGGACGAGGGAAGGGTCAGCGCGGTGATTGCGGCAGCGCTACCGGAAAGAAAAAGGCGGCGGTTCAACATGTTGGGTCTCTAAAAATCAGTGCCGAACTGATTTCATGGCCGAGTTAATATCCCGCTTTTCTGTTCTGAAAGATGCGAAGGGTATCCCCCTCCGACATTGCTCTTGGCCCCTCAACCTTGTAGATCGGGACAGGCACGACCAGATAGGCTTGACCTCAATAAACAGGGCCGAAACATGACCGATCTCAAGCTGATCGCGCTTGATAGTGAAGACCTCGAAATCGTGTCTGCCCATGTGCAGGATGCCGTTGTGCGCACCGCCGATATGGGTTTTGCCCGCGCCGACCGGCGCTTCGCCCTGTTGATGAACCGCTATGACTGGACCAGCGACGTCAAGCGCAGCAAGGGACTGCGCAAGCGCGCCGCCATCCATTTCGAGGCGGTCACGCATGCCGCCTTTGCCGGCTTTGATCCGACCGCGCCAGAGGGCGTATTGAACCTCCTCGCCATCCAATTCAAGCCGACCGACGCCCCATCAGGGATTGTCGAGCTGAGCTTTGCCGGCGGCGGCACTGTCCGTCTCACCGTTGATTATCTTGAAGCGCGCCTTGCCGATCTTGGTGCCGCCTGGGCCGCCACGGCCAAACCGACCCACTCTCTCGATTGAAAGCCTTTCATGCCTCTTCGCCTCGATAGCGCCGCCCCCGACTTTGAGCGGCACTTCACTGATCTCCTGGGCGCCAAGCGCGAATCGAGCCGCGACGTCAATGACACGGTCGCGGCCATCATCGCCGATGTGCGCGCCCGCGGTGACGAGGCAGTGGTCGAGCTGACCAACAAGTTCGACAAGGCCAATGTAAGCGCTGAAACCCTCCGCTTTACCGCAGAGGAAATCGCTGCGGCTGCGGCGCAGGTGCCGGAATATGTGCGCGCCGCGCTGCAGACGGCGCATGATCGCATCAAGTCGCATCACGAAAAGCAGAAGCCCGAGGATAGCGTCTATACCGACGCGCTCGGCGTCACCCTCGGTTCGCGCTGGACCCCCGTCGATGCCGTCGGCATCTATGTTCCGGGAGGCCTCGCCTCCTATCCTTCATCCGTGCTGATGAATGCCGTTCCCGCCCGCGTTGCTGGCGTCGAGCGCATCGCCATGGTCGTCCCCACACCCAATGGCGAGATCAACCCCGCCATTCTCGCCGCCGCCCAGATTGCCGGCATCACTGAGATCTACCGCATTGGCGGCGCACAGGCCGTCGCCGCGCTCGCCTATGGCACTGCAACCATTCCGCGCGTCGACAAGATCACTGGCCCGGGTAACGCCTATGTGGCCACCGCCAAGCGGCAGGTCTTCGGCCAGGTCGGGATCGACATGATCGCTGGCCCATCCGAAGTCCTCGTCATTGCCGACAGTTCGGCCAATCCCGCCTGGGTGGCCGCCGATCTCATCGCGCAAGCCGAGCACGGGGCAGGGGCCCAGTCCATTCTCGTCACCACCGACGAAAAGCTCGCCGATGCCGTCGAAGCCGAAGTCGATCGCCAGCTGACCCTCCTGCCCAAGGGCGACATGGCCCGCGAAGGCTGGGATGAACTGGGCGCCATCATCCTCGTCTCCTCGCTTGAGGAGGCGGCTGTTCTGGGCAACCGCATTGCCTCTGAACATGTCGAACTCGCCGTCGATGATCCGCAGGCGCTCGTTCCGTTGATCCGCCATGCAGGCGCGATCTTCCTCGGGCACCACACGCCGGAGGCCATTGGCGACTATGTCGGCGGCTCCAACCACGTGTTGCCAACGGCCCGTTCTGCCCGCTTTGCCTCGGGCCTTGGTGTCCTCGACTTCATGAAGCGCACCTCGCTCCTTGGCTGCACGCCATCCTCGCTTGCCGCGCTGGCAGGACCCGCCGTCACCATTGCCGAGGTCGAGGACCTCGATGGCCATGGCCGGTCCATATCCATCCGGTTGAACTCTTGAGCATTTCAATGGGAACAGAGCCTACGGCGACCGACAAGGACAGGTTGGTCACCGTCACGCTCGACCCCAATACCATCACCTCGATCAATCCTGACGAGGTGCATGAATGGCGCATCGCCATTTATGACCTGCTCGAGGACAATTCCTTCAAGCCCGCGCGGGTCAGCGCCGAGGGGCCCTATGCGCTCCACGTCTCGATCATCGGCAATTCCATCGTGCTCGATGTGCGCGATCCGGAGACCTTCAAGCCCATCGCGGCTCACTATTTGTCGCTGACCCCGTTCCGGCGGCTGATCCGCGACTATTTCCGCATCCGCGACGCCTACTACGAGGCGATCCGCTCGGCCCAGCCCTTCCAGATTGAGACCGTCGATATGGCCCGGCGCGGCATGCACAATGAAGCCGCCGAACTGCTGCGAACGCGCCTGACCAACAAGCTCATCATCGATCTCAATACCGCGCGGCGCCTTTTCACCCTCATCTGCGCCGTTCAGCCCTATGCCAGCCGCATCGACGAGGCGACGAGCGAACTGCCGACCGTTCTTTTTGTCTGCTCGATGAATTCGGTCCGCTCGCCCATTGCCGCTGCCTTGGCGCGTCAGGCCTTTCCCGGCCGGATCATCGCGCGCTCAGTCGGCGTCAATGGCGGCAAGGCCGATCAGTTCGTCCATGAGGTGATGGAAGAGATCGGCATTGATATGAGCGTCCATACGCCCCATATCCTTGACGAGCTTGTGGCCAACAAGTTCGATCTCGTAATCACCCTGTCCCCTGACGCTCCCGAAGCCGTGGCGCGCAAGGACCTTGAGGCCAAAACAATCGAACACTGGCAGGTGGATGACCCCTCTCTCGTCGAGGGCAGCCGTGAGGTTGTTCTGGGCGCCTATCGCGATCTGCGGGACAGTTTGCGTCGGCGTGTGCGCGAGCGAGTCGAACCACTGATTTCCGGTGGTTCACAAAACAATTGAATTGAAGTAGGTTCCGCCCAAATTTGCGGCCCCGGCCAGCCGACGATGGCGCATGGGGGCCTTCTCAGGAGAAAGTATGGCGAAGGAAGAAGTGCTCGAGTTTCCGGGCGTGGTAACGGAATTGCTGCCCAATGCGACATTCCGCGTGAAGCTCGAAAACGACCACGAAATCATTGCTCACACCGCTGGGCGCATGCGCAAGAACCGTATCCGCGTTCTCGCCGGCGACAAGGTGCTGTGCGAAATGACCCCCTATGACCTCACCAAGGGTCGTATCACCTATCGCTTCAAGTAAGGTTTGGCGCGACCACCCAAGGGTGGTCAAATCGTTCCCGTGGAGCGATTTTGGCGACAAACGCCCTGAGCGCATGCGAGGGGCAGTTCTCTTTCAACGGAGCATGATCTGAATGGCCGGCCGTCCCGACCTGATCCTGGCATCTGCCTCGCCGCGACGGCTCGCGCTGCTCAATCAGATTGGCATCGCGCCGGAGCATCTTGTTCCCGCCCATGTCGATGAGACCCCGGAAAAGGGCGAACTGCCGCGCAAGCTTGCGCAGCGCCTGGCCGATCTCAAGGCACTGACCGCCCAGCACAAGGCCCGTGTCGCCGGTTTTGGTACCAATTCATTGGTGCTGGCCGCCGATACCGTTGTGTCCGTCGGCCGTCGCATCCTGCCCAAGGCCGAGACCATGGAAGAGGCTGCGGATTGCCTGCGGATGCTCTCGGGCCGGTCGCACCGCGTCTATACCGGCGTCACGCTGATCACCCCCTCTGGCGCCCGTCGCCAGCGGCTGGTTGAGACGCGCCTGCGCTTCAAGCGCCTCTCCAACAAGGAAATGGAAGCCTATCTCGCCAGCGCCGAATGGCGCGACAAGGCGGGCGGCTATGCCATCCAGGGAATCGCAGGCGCCTTTGTGGTCAAGATGAGCGGCTCCTATACCGCCGTCGTGGGACTGCCGCTGCATGAAGTCGCCCAGCTTCTGGCGGGCGAAAATTATCCGGTTCATTTCAACTGGCTCAACCAGTCGAGC
>JAAZLP010000042.1 GCA_012799265.1 Phyllobacteriaceae bacterium
CGGCCAAAGCGGCAGTCCCAAGAAAGGCCAAAGGTTGCTTGCGACCGAAATCCTGCGCCAGCCCCAGAAGATCGTCCACATCGTGGTTTTCGATGGTCCGTCCCAAACCCGTAATGCCGGATGACAGATCGCGAGCGTAGCGCCCGACGGTGCGCTGATCTGAATTTTCGAGCTCTTCAGCCACACGACCGATCGCGGCGGCGATACCGCTTATCTGACTCGCAGCCAGGTCCTTTTGCTCGGCGGCGAATGATTTTGCCTTTTCGGTCGCTTCCTCGACGCGGGCACCTGCCTCTTCGCCAAGAGTACGGACATCTTCGGCGGCGCGCTGGCTGATGGCGTCGAGATCATGTTTCGCCTGGTCGGTCACGCTGCTCAGGTTTTCCATGACCTTCCCGGGCAGATCCTGGGATGACGAGCCGGGTGAGTTTTCAGTACTCATCTAAAATCTCCTCCTCGGCCGGGGGTGGCCGGATTGGCGCGTCAATGATGTCCCATCTTCAAGGTTCCAGAATTTATTGAGAAACAATGCCTTAAGCTGGGATGCGTGGTCAGCCGAACGCCGGCCCACCACCGCGCAGCCAGGCATTCCAACGCCGTTATCGTTTGACGTGAACTAGTTAGGCAGTTTTGCACGCCGCGCGGTGCGTCCAAGCAGCACGACGGGCAGAATGCCGATCACCACAATGATGAGCGCAGCCAGCGCGGCGTCTTCATACGTGCCTCGGGCGGCTTCGCCATAGAGCAAGGTCGCCAGGCTCTCGAAGTTGAGGGGGCGGAGCAGCAGGGTCGCTGGCAGTTCCTTCATGCAGTCAACGAAGACCAGAAGGCCCGCCGCGATCAGCGCCTGACGCGACAGAGGCAGGTGAACCCGGACGAGGGTGCCTGTTGGACCCTGCCCCAGTGTTCGCGCGGCGTGATCGTAGGATAGTGGCAAACGGCTCAGGCCGGCTTCGATCCCGCCGGCAGAAATAGCCAAAAAGCGGGCGGTGTAAGCGTAGATGAGGGCCGTGCCGGAGCCCAACACCAGCAGCCCCATCGAGGCACCGGTCCAGCTACGCCAGACCGCATCCAGCGTCCGGTCGAATGCCGCGACAGGCACCAGTATCCCGATCGCCAGAACTGTGCCGGGGACGGCGTAACCCAGCGTGGCAATCCGGCTGAAGGCGGCGGTCAATGGGCCGGGACGGACACGCGCGGCATAGGCGACGGCGAAGCCACAGATCAGGACGCAAATTGTGGCGAAGGCAGAGATCGTAACCGTGTTGACGGTAGCCCGGAGCAGCGCGGGAGAAAAACCAGCGAACTCCAGACGTTTTACGGCAGCGACGATCAGGTACAAAGCCGGGCCGACAAAACCGACGAGGATTGGGAATAGCCCGAAGAAAAGCGCGACGAGCCCAGGTAGCGGGCCGAGCTTTTGTGGGGTCATCGCTCGGGCGCGCTGGGCATTGGTGGCATAACGCTGGTTGCGACGGGCCCAGCGCTCAAAGAGAATGAGCGCAATGACGATGACCAGCATGGCGACCGCGATCTGAGCAGCGCCGGGCAAATTGGTGCGCACGACCCAAGTTGTATAAATCGACGCTGTCATGGTGCGGACGCCGAGGAATTGCGCGGCACCGACGTCGTTCAGCACTTCCATTAGCGCCAGCGCTGCCCCGACCGCGATGGCCGGGCGGGCGAGCGGAAGCGCTACACGCCAGAATACAGCTGCCCGGCTGACCCCGAGAGTGCGCGAGGCCTCGACGAGGTTGGCGGCCTGGGTGAGGAACATGGCCCGGACCGTCAGATAGACATAGGGATAGAGTACGAAGCCGAAGACAAGGATGGCACCCCACATGGAGCGGATGTCTGGCAGGCGGAATTCGCGCGGGCTCGTATAACCCAAGACGAAGCGTATGACGCCCTGAACGGGCCCCAAGGGGTTGAGAATGTCGAGATAGGCGTAGGCCATGATGTAGGTGGGCACAGCCAAGGGCAGCAGCAGGGCCCATTCCACAAGGCCCCTGCCCCGGAAATCATAGGCCGTGACCAGCCAGGCCGCGCCGGTGCCGATAGCAACGGCGATAATACCGGTGCCCAATAGCAGGAGTGTCGTATTCCAGGCCGCCTGCGGCAGCACATGGGCAAGGATCTGGTTCCAAAGCGCGCCGGTATCGGCGATGGCGGTCAGGACAATTGTGCCGATCGGCAAAAGCGCAAGGACCGCAATGGCGCAGGCCACGACGGTCCAAGGCAGATTTCTGATGCGGCGACGCGCTGGAAGGCGTCCTGCAGTGATTGCAGACATATAAAAAGCGGCGAGCTTTCACTCGCCGCCCAAATCCTAGTTTTCGAAAGTGTCGAAGTTGACTTCGTCGACCAGCTCGCTCGCGCGGGCGCGGAACGGCAGCAATTCGGTCAGCGAGATGGAGTCCGGGGTCAACTCTCCGAGGCCGGCGATGATCGGATCCACCTGGGCATTTGCATTGACCGGGTGCTCGAAATTGGCCTCGGCGTAGAGCTTCTGGGCGGGCTCCGAGACAAGGTATTCGAGAAGCTGAACGGCTTCGTCGCGATGCGGGGCGTGCGCGGCGACAGCAGCGCCGCTGACATTCACCAAAGTACCGCCGCCCTCAAAGGTCGGCAGGATCACTTTGATCGCGTCCGACCAGGCCTTCTGTTCGTCGCCACCCTTACCGCTGGACATCAGGCCATAATAATAGGAGTTGGCCACGGCGATGTCGCAGATCCCGGCGGCAATATCGCGGGCGCCGTCGCGGTCACCGCCAGCAGCAGCGCGAGCCTGGTTCTTCTTCAGGCCTTCGAGCCAAGTCTTGGTCGCCTCCTCGCCATGCTTGGCGAGATAAACGGCGAAGAGTGCGGTGTTGTAGGGATGCTGGCCGGAGCGAATGCAGAGACGGCCGGCCCATTCTTCGTCGCCGAGCTGTTCATATGTAATGGCGTCGAGATCCAGTTCCTTGGCAGCGTAGACAACTCGGGCGCGGCCTGACAGCGCAAACCAGTTTCCATTCGGGTCGCGCATGGCTTCCGGGATCGCGGCCTCCAGGACAGCGGATTCTACGGGCTGGGTGACGCCTGCATTAACGAGGTCGATGAGGGCACCGAAGTCGACCGTCATCAGAATATCCGCGGGCGAGCTTTCGCCCTCCGCCTGAACACGCTCGATCAGCCCATTCTCGAGGAACACGGTATTGACGGCCACGCCGGTCTCGGCGGTGAAGGCATCAAGGATCGGCTGGATAAGGCCCGGCTCGCGGGTCGTATAGATATTGACCTCTTGAGCAAAGGTCGGGACCGCCACGCTCAAAGTGAGCAGGCTGGAAATGAGGAGAGTCTTGGCAGTCAGGGTCATGATAGTTCCTCTTACGAAAAGAGGCGCCGGGGCCGATTGCGCCATGAGACGGAATGCCCATAGTAGACACTGGCAGTCAAGTTTAAAATTATGACAGCCGAAGTTTAGTTCTCAGGTTCAGCCGGGAAAACCATAACCTCGTCGGGCTCTATACCGAGCAAAACGGCATCCCCGACATTGACCGACTGCCGAACACTTGTACGCATGACTACAAAATCGTCGAGCCCGTCGACCTTCAGTACCAGTTCTTCGATTTCACCGAGCAGCGCACGACGCACAACTTGCGCAGAAGCCCCCGCCCCATTCAGTTTAAACGACTGCGGGCGCACAAATATTTTCACATCTTCACTCCCCTTATCAGGGGCGGCGAAAGAGCCGAAAACGCTGTGGATCCGTCCCCCGGCGCGCCGCGCGGGAATGCGGTTGATGCGGGAAAAGAAGGAAGCGGCATAAGGGGTGTGCGGCGCCCGATAGATCGTCTCGCCGGGACCGGCCTCCACCACCCTGCCCCTATCCATCAGCACCACCACATCGCCTACTGCGAGGGCCTCCTCGGGATCGTGGGTCACGACTATGGCGGTGATGCCCAGCGCTCGAACAATGGAGAGAGTCTCTGCGCGGATGGTCTCTCGAAGGCTCCGGTCGAGATTGGAAAAGGGTTCATCCATCAGCAGCACGTCTGGCTGGGGCGCGAGAGCGCGAGCCAATGCGATGCGCTGCTGTTCGCCGCCCGACAGCATGTGCGGAAAGCGATCCGCGAGCTTTTCAATGCCGAGACGGGCGATGATGTCTTCGACGCGTGCCGATCGTTCTGCGCGACTTGAGCGGGCGAGACCGAAGCCAATGTTCTGCCGTGCGGTCAGATGCGGAAACAGCGCGTAGTCCTGAAACATCAGACCGACATTGCGGTGTTCGGGTTCCACGAATGTGTCCGGGCCGCAAAAAGTGCGGCCGCCGATGGAGATCGAACCGCCATCAATGGGCTCAACGCCCGCAATGGCGCGCAACAATGTGGATTTGCCACAACCCGAATGGCCGACCAGACAGGCTATCTGCCCGCGGTCAATGTGCATCGAAACGGCGTCAAGGGCCGTCACGTTTCCGAACCGGCGGGAGACACTCTCGACAATAAGATGGGCCGGCTGATCAGTCATGGCGCGTAACTTGACTCTGCAGCGGCGCGCGTCAAGCAGTGTTTATGGCACCCGAACGCACAATTGAGCGACGCTGGCGCCCTGAAAGGCAACGGTTTAGCTTGCGGCGAACTATTTTATCGGAATCGCCATGACGATTACTGCAACCACTACCCCGCGCCGAGACTATGCCCAGCCCGTGATCGCTGGCGTCCTCGCCGCGATCGTTGGCTATGCCAGCACATTCACGCTGGTGCTGGCGGCGCTCACCGCAGCCGGCGCTTCGCCGCAACAGGCGGGGTCGGGCCTTTTCTCGGTCTGCATCGCGATTGGCCTGCTCAATATTGTGGTCGCCTGGCGCGTTCGAACCCCGGTGAGCTTCGCCTGGTCCACGCCGGGTGTCGCTTTCCTTTTGACCGTGGGCGAACCGATTGGCGGGTTTCCGGCTGTGGCAGGCGCGTTTCTGGTCTGTGCGGGGTTGATCGTGCTGACTGGTTTTATCAAGCCACTGGCACGACTGGTTGCGGCAATCCCGAGCGCCTTGGCCAATGCGATGTTGGCCGGCATGCTGCTGACGCTCTGCCTGGCACCGATCACTGCCGTGGCGGAGATGCCTGTGCTGGCGCTGCCGATCCTGGTCGCCTGGGGGCTAGGGCTCCGTTTTGCACGGCGCTATGCCGTTCCTATCGCTGTGGCAGTAACCGCCCTCATGCTGGCGACAACCACGCAATTGCCTGCAAACACATTTGACGGTGCCTGGCCAAGCCTCGTCCCGGTGATGCCGGAGTTTACACTCGACGCTATCATTCGTATCGCGCTGCCCCTCTATATCGTCACCATGGCGTCGCAGAACCTGCCGGGTCTCGCGGTGATGCGCGCCAATGGTTACACCGTAGAACCGCCGCCCATTTTCATCGGGACCGGTATCGCCAGCGCGGCCACAGCGTTTTTTGGCGGGCATACCAGCAACCTGGCGGCGATCACTGCCGCCATCTGTGCAGGGCCGGAAGCTCACCCCGACGCCGACAAACGCTGGCCCGCCCCGGTGGCGGCTGGATTCACCTATCTTCTGCTGGGACTCATCGCCAGCGTTGCGGCAGCATTCATCGCCGCATCGCCACCGCTGCTGATTCAGGCTGTTGCGGGCCTCGCACTCCTTTCCAGCCTCGCGTCCGCACTGGCAGCCGCCCTTGCTGACGAGGAGGCGCGGCTTCCAGCGATTCTCACCTTCGTCGCCACGGCATCGGGAATCACCATTATCGGCGTGGGGGCTCCCTTCTGGGGGCTTGTCGGCGGAATCGCACTTCTGCTCCTGCTGCGCAGCGACCAGAAAAAATGAAAATTCACGCGCTCATCCTTGCCGGCGGCGCAGGAAGCAGACTGGGCGGCGTGGACAAGGCGCGACTGCGGATCGGCAATGTTGCGCTGATTGATCGGGTTATCGACCGACTGGGTGAGGTGTCGTCCCTGCTGGTTGCGACGGGCCCAGAGATGCCGCATGCCCTTCCCAAGGGTATCGCCATCCCCGATCACAGCGACAAGCACCTGGGACCAATGGCGGGCGTCGCAGCCGCCCTGCGACATTTGCGACCGCTGGCCGGCCCAGACGACATTCTCGCAAGCGTGGCGGTCGACACGCCATTTCTGCCGAGCGACTTTCTCGCCCGGATCGTCCAACCGATTTCAGATGGCGCGGCGGCCAGTTTGGCAGTGTGGAAAGAACAGTTCTATCCCACCAATGCTGCCTTCCGCCTTTCAGAAGTCCCGGAAATCCTGCCTGACAGCCCAAAGGCGTTGCTGGCGTCGATGGGTGCGGTGAAGATCGACTGGTCGGTCGACCAAGCGCTAAATCCCTTTGGCAACGTCAATACGCTGGCCGATTTGGTAGCGATGTCGCGCCGTGCGCAATCGGTGGAAGAATAACAAGTTTTTCACAGGACGTGCATTCGGGGCTTGGCAAACCAAATCACATTGGGTACACGGACCTCGCCCTCGCAGAGGGGGCACACGAAAGTGTTCCGCGATAGCTCAGTTGGTAGAGCAAGCGACTGTTAATCGCTGGGTCGTAGGTTCGAGTCCTACTCGCGGAGCCATTCTTCTCCCAAATCACTGAATGCCGATGAAGCAAGATTGCTCTTGCTTGTCTGCCGGGGTAGGACAGGGCTTCCCTTCTGTCCTTGATCATTTCCATGACCGCTACAGCCACGACCACCGCGCCCGCAGCGCAGCGCACTGCACTGTCCATCCTTCTGGCTGTGAGCGGGGCCCACCTGCTCAACGACCTGCTGCAATTCCTGTTGCCAGCGCTCTATCCGATGCTGAAGGAGAATTATGGGCTCTCCTATCTGCAGATTGGTCTTCTGACCCTGGGGCAGCAGATTACGGCGTGCCTGTTGCAGCCCGCCTTTGGCCTCTATGGCGATCTCAAGCCGAAGCCGTACTGGCTGGCGCTGTCGATGAGCATCATTGCAGCCGGTGTTGCCATCCTGGCCGTTGCCAATGGCTTCTGGCTTCTCTTCATTGCCTCGGTTGTCCTCGGCACAGGTTCGGCTCTTTTCCATCCGGAAGCCTCGCGCGTGTCGCGCATGGCGTCAGGTGGCCGTTTGGGATTCGCGCAATCGCTTTTCCAGGTTGGCGGCAATGCCGGCACGGCGCTCGGGCCCCTTGCCGCGGCGCTCATCCTGCTGCCCATGGGCCAGGGCAGCGTCCTGTGGTTCCTGGCAGTTGCTGTCGTCGGCCTTGGCGTCCTCACCTATGTCGGTCGCTGGTTTGCGGATCACCAGCGCCAGGCGGCCTCCCGCCCGGCCGTCGCCGTCAAAAAGCCTGCGCTCAGCCGTCAGCGCCTCATCGTTGCCTTTGCGGTTATCGGCGCGCTGCTGCTCAGCAAGTTCATCTATATCGAAGGCCTGAAGAGCTATTACGCCTTCTTCCTGATCGAAAAATTCAGCCTCTCGGCGCAGGAAGCGCAGTTCTACCTCTTTGCCTTCCTCGGCGCCGTCGCGGCGGGGACTTTTATCGGCGGGCCGGTGGGCGACCGTTATGGTCGTCTGGCTGTGATCTGGGTGTCGATCCTTGGCGCCCTGCCCTTCACGCTGGCGCTGCCTTATCTGGACCTCTTCTGGACTGCGGTCATGAGCATCATGATCGGCCTCATCCTGTCGTCCGCCTTTTCGGCCATGGTCGTCTATGCCCAGGAACTGGTGCCAGGCAAGGTCGGCATGGTGGCCGGATTCGTCTTCGGCTTTGCCTTCGGCATTGGCGCGCTCGGCGCTGCCGTCATGGGTGGCCTGGCCGACATGATCGGTATCATTCCGGTTTTCCAGATTTGCGCCTTCCTCCCGGTATTGGGTATTCTCACAATCTTCCTGCCCCGCACGGCAGAACTTCATCCGGAAGGAAAAGCGGCATGAGCAACGACATGGATTTCGACGCCGAGAGCCAGATCACGCTCACGCGTAAGATCGAGGCCAATGTCAGCGACGTCTTCTCGGCCTGGACCGATCCGGCCCTGATCGAGCAGTGGCAGGTAGACGAGGCCGAGTTCGACGCTTTCGAAGGAGGGCAGTACCGCTTTGTCACTTTCGGTCAGGACGATGATGAGCCGGATCATGAAGTGACCGGGGAAATCCTGACATTTGTCGAGGACCAAAAACTGGTCATGTCCTGGGTCCATAAGGACGAAGAAGAGGAATTGATCTTCGTCATCGACGTGACCTTCCAGGCAATCGACAAAGACAGCATGCAGTTGACGTTGATCGAACGCGGCCTGCCCCATGCCGATGCACAGACCCGAATTTTCTCGATGGAAGCCTGGGACGCAGCGCTGGAGCAGCTGGCCGACCTTATGGAGTAGGCACGGGGCGCTGAACCGAGGCGCCCGGCCGAGCGTAGTGCTCCAAACCTATTGGAGCACTCCCCTTGTCCAAAGCCCTCGTCTGGCTCCGAAACGACCTGCGTCTCTCCGATAATCCTGCCCTTGCCGCCGCGATGCGGCACGGCAGCGTTGTTGCGCTTTATATTCATGAGACCGATCAGGCGCTGCGCCCGCCCGGCGGTGCAGCGCGCTGGTGGCTGCATCACAGCCTCCGGTCCATCGCTGTGCAGCTTGCGCAGATCGGGGTGACGCTGCGCGTTGACACTGGCGAAGCCACAGAGGTGATGAGACGCGCGGCCCGTGGATTCGATCAGGTCCACTGGAACCGCCGGTATGCACCAGCCCAACGCACGATCGATGCGGCAAACAAGAGCGACCTGGCGGCTCAAGGCATTGAGGTGCAGTCGCACCCTGGCAATGTGCTCGCCGAGCCGTGGACGATCGCCACGGGTGCCGGGAAACCCTATTCGGTATTCACCCCCTTCTGGAGAAGCTTGAAGGCGACGGATATCGCTCGGCCCCTCACCGCCCCCACTGGAGGCCCGATCAAGGCGCCAGAGGTCGATGCCGAGTACCGCGAGCCTGTCTGGGCGAAAAAGCTCTCGAGGCACTGGAAGATCGGGGAAGAGGCCGCCCACGAGACCCTGCACGATTTTCTCGACCAACGACTCTCACTTTATCCGCAGGGCCGAGACTTTCCGGCCCGAGCGGTGACCTCTCGCCTTTCGCCGCATCTTCGACATGGCGAAATCTCTGCGCGACAAATCTGGCATGCTGCAAAGGCGCTGGCCCATGCGGAACCCGAGCGAGCCGCAGACGTCGAAAAGTTCCTGTCCGAACTGGCCTGGCGCGAGGCCCCAGCCGAGCTTGAAGCTTGGAAAACGGGGCGGACTGGGATTCCGCTGGTCGATGCCGGGATGCGCGAACTCTGGCAGACCGGTTTTATGGACAATCGAGTCCGGATGCTGACAGCGTCAATCCTCGCCAAGAACCTGCTCATCGACTGGCGGACCGGCGAAGCATGGTTCTGGGATTGCCTGCTCAATGCCGATGTCGCCAACAATCCTGGCAATTGGCAGTGGGTCGCCGGCAGCGGTATGGATGCCTCGCCCTATTTTCGCATTTTCAATCCCATTGCCCAAGGCGAACGTTTCGACGCGGAGGGCGACTATGTGCGCCGCTTCGTTCCGGAATTGGCGAAACTGCCCGATGAGTGGATCCAGAAACCCTTCGACGCACCAGAATCGGTCCTGAGCAAATCCGGCGTCACGCTTGGCGAAACTTACCCCTTTCCTATCGTTGACCTCAAGGCGACGCGCGCTCGTGCACTGGAAGCCATGAAGGCGTTGTAACCGGCCGATCGGATTCATTTTTCTTGCGTTCGCTCAGGGTAGAATGCAGGTGCGCCGCGGTCATGCCAGGAGGAAACCCCTGCCCCAAACGGCGTTATGCCTTGCGGGCTGAATAGCCATTCCTTACGATAAGTCTCTGATCCTCCTCGACATAGATGCCATGACCAAGCACGACGACCTGATCTCCGCCATCGGCAACACTCCGCTGATCCGTCTCAACCGAGTCTCGACGCTCACTGGCTGCGACATCTGGGGGAAGGCCGAGTTCCTCAATCCGGGACAGTCGGTCAAGGATCGCGCGGCGCTGTTCATCATCCATGACGCTGTGAAATCGGGTAAGCTCAAGCCAGGCGGCACGATTGTCGAGGGCACGGCAGGAAATACCGGGATCGGGCTGACCCTTGTCGCCAATTCGCTGGGCTTCAAGTCCGTGATCGTCATCCCCGACACGCAGAGCCAGGAGAAGAAGGACGCCCTGCGCCTTTATGGTGCGGAGCTGATCGAGGTTCCGGCAAAGCCCTACAAGGACCCGAACAACTACATCAAGATTTCCGGCCGCCTCGCCGAAAAGCTGAACAAGGAACTGCCGAACGGCGCCATCTGGGCGAACCAGTTCGACAATGTCTCAAACCGACGGGCCCATATCGAAACCACCGGACCTGAAATCTGGCAGCAGACCAATGGCCGGATCGACGGCTTCATCTGTTCCGTTGGCTCGGGCGGTACGCTTGCGGGAATTGCCGAGGCCCTGCGGTCACGCAATCCAGACGTAAAGATCGGCCTCGCCGATCCCGAGGGGGCAGCGCTTTACGAATACTATGCCCATGGCGAGCTCAAATCCGCCGGCAACTCGATCACCGAAGGCATCGGCCAGGGCCGTATCACGGCCAATCTTGAGGGCCTCAAGGTAGATTACCCCTATCAGATCAGCGACGCTGAAGCCCTGCCCTACATCTTCGATCTGCTTGAGCATGAAGGCCTCTGCCTGGGCGGTTCGAGCGCCATCAATATCGCCGGCGCAGTGCGAATGGCGCGCGACCTGGGGCCGGGCAAGACCATCGTCACCGTGCTCTGCGACTACGGCAACCGCTACGCCAGCAAGATCTTCAATCCGGACTTCCTGCGCGACAAGGGCCTTCCCGTTCCCCCCTGGACGGTTGACCGGACGCCGATCGACATTTCGAGCGTGATCGAGCCCGTCTGACCAGTTGTCGTCGAAGCATGGCCTGATAGAGTAGCGCTCTAACACGCTGTGGAGACGCCTTGTTCGGCCTCGACGACATCCTGCGCATCATCATTGCCGACCTACACATAGTGGCGCTCATCGTGGGCGCCATTTATCTGCTGGCGGCGGTCTGTGCGGTTCGCGAAATCCTCAATTCCCGCACGTCCCAGGGATCGATTGCCTGGGTTATCTCGCTGGCTCTGCTCCCCTTTCCGACGGCATTCATATACCTCGTCTTCGGCTGGAAGCTATTCGACGACTATGCGACAGACCGGATCAAGAACGGGCGCGCCGACCGACCGTTGCGGGCCAAGGACCTTGCCTTTGTCGACCGCGAGACGGACGCGAAATGGCCTGTTCAGGTCGCGGTGTCTGAACTGCCATTTCTCAACGGCAATGATGTTGAACTGCTGATCGACGGCAAGGCAACATTCGACTCCATCTTTGCCGGCATCGACGCGGCTGAACGCTATCTTCTGGTCCAGTTCTATATCGTGCGCGATGACGCTCTGGGCCAGCAACTGGCTGAGCGCCTGATCGCCAAGGCAAGACAGGGCGTAAAAGTCTATCTGCTCTACGACGATGTGGGCAGCAACGGCATGCCCAAACGTTACCGGCGGGAATTGCGGGAGGCAGGGGTCAAGGTGTCCGGGTTCAATCACCGACACAAGTTCCTGCAGTTCTATGGCCCTACCCGCATAAATTACCGCAACCACCGCAAGATTGTCGTCGCCGATGGCAAACACGCCTGGGTGGGCGGCCACAATGTCGGGGTCGAGTATCTCGGCGAAGACCCGAGGTTCGGACATTGGCGAGATACCCATGTGCGTGTTTCTGGGCCCGCTGCACTCGGCTGCGGTCTCCTTTTCCGGGAAGACTGGGAATGGGCGACCGGCGAACGCATCGTCACAGAACCGCCATCCGAATGGGAGGGCGATGGGCAGGAGCCCGTGCTGGTCATGGGGAGCGGTCCGGCGGACACGCTCGAAGAATGCGCGATTGCGTTCACTGACCTGATTGGTCGGGCGCGGGTAAGGCTCTGGATTGTAAGCCCCTATTTCGTCCCCGACACTGACATCAGAACGGCGTTGTTCGCGGCAAGGCTGCGGGGCGTTGACGTGCGGATCATGCTTCCCAACGAGCCTGATCACAAGCTTGTCTGGCTCGCCAGCATGGCGCATGCCGATGCCATGGTGGAGCATGACATCGGCGTCTATCGTTATACCGATGGGTTCCTTCACCAGAAGGTCGTGCTGATGGACGACCAGATGGCGACAGTGGGCAGCGTCAATTTCGACAACCGCTCCTTTGCCATCAATTTCGAGATTACCCTGTGGTTTCCGGACGCCGACACGATCGCCGATGTCGAGGCCATGTTGCTGAAGGATTTCGAATCCTGCCGACGGGTGGGACTATCTGAAGTTCGGAGCCGCCCCTGGCCGCTCTATGTCCTGACCCAGGCCGCCAAGCTTCTCTCTCCTGTACTTTAGGTATTTTGCATGACTGAGTTTCTGTTCCGCGATGACGCCTATCTCCGTTCGGCCGAGGCCAGAGTGGTGGCAGTCACGCCTGAGGGCGGCATCGTTCTCGACCGCACCATTTTTTACGCTACTTCGGGCGGGCAGCCCGGCGACAGCGGCAAGATCGTACGGGCTGATGGTTCGACCATCGAGATCGCCACCGCAATCCATCCGGACGGGGACAAGACTGAGATCGTTCATGTTCCGGCGGAGGGGGCAACGCTGCCGAAAATCGGAGAGAGCGTGACGCTGGAGCTGGATTGGGATCGGCGCTATCGGCTGATGCGGATGCATACTGCCCTACACCTGCTGTCCGTCGTTTTCCCCTTCCCCGTCACAGGCGGACAGATCGGCGAGGACAAGGGCCGACTGGACTTCGACATGCCTGAGGTTCCCGAAGACATTGCGGCATTGGAGGCCGAGCTCAACGCCATGGTACGGGCCGATCATGCCGTCTCGACGGAGTGGATCACCGACGCCGAGATGGAGGCAAAGGCTGACCTCATCAAGACCATGAAGGTGAAGCCGCCCATGGGACAGGGTCGCGTCCGGCTGGTGCGGATTGGTGACGTCGATCTGCAGCCATGCGGCGGCACACACGTCGCGCGCACAAGCGAAATCGGCCCTCTCTCGATCGGCAAGATCGAAAAGAAGGGCAAGATCAATCGGCGCGTCAGCCTGCTATTTGCTTGACAGCCAAGCGGCTAATTGATCGGCGCGGCGTAGAGCAATCCGCCATTGCTCCAGAGGGCATTCTGTCCCCGGAGCATGGCGGCGCCGGTCTGCGGACCGAAATGGCGGTCATAAAGTTCGGAATAGTTTCCGACTGCCCGGATGGCGTCAGTCATAAAAGTGGGCCTCAAACCCAAGGCCTCGCCAAAATTGTCTTCAATTCCCAGGATGCGCCGCACCGATTTCGTCCGGGCCGCGCTGAGGGAATCGATATTGAGGGATGTCACCCCCAATTCTTCGGCCGAAATCAGCGCGTTCAGAGTCCAACGGACGATGTCGAACCATTGTTCGTCGTCCTCACGCACGACGGGCCCAAGCGCTTCCTTGGAAATGCGCTCCGGCAGAATACGATGGAGGGCGGGATCAGGCAGGTCCCGGCGGATCGCCTGCAATTGCCGTCCGGACGCTGAGATGACCTGGCACAAACCGGCCCGATAGGCGACGGCGAGATCGGCCTCTTCTTCATAGACGACTTCAGTGAAGCGGGTCTGGTTGGAGAAGAAGAATTCATCCAGCGCCTGCAACTCACCCGAACGGTCGGCAACGCAGATGGAGACATTGTCCAATTCATATGCCGAAACGACGCTCAGCGATTGAGGCACCAGGAAGGACTGGCCGTCAAAAAAGCTAGTCATGACATAGCGCGAAGCAAAGCGCGTGTCGCGCCCCGCTGTCCAGGCGCCATTGCGCATCAGAACATCCACTGCCCCGGTCTGAAGCGGCGCAAAACGGGCCTCGCCGCGATAGGAGCGAAACTCGATCAGGTCCGGATTGCCGAACACGGCGGCAGCCAAGGCACGACAGAGATCGACATCAAACCCGGACCAGCGGCCGTCCGTGTCCTGTTGGGCGAAGCCGGCAATGGCATTGGCAGAACCGCAGATAAGAAAGCCGCGCGCGCGCACTGTCTCAAGCGTCTGGGCGGATGCAGGAACCACCGCAAACGCGGCAAAGGAGGCAGCCAGTGCCAACAATGGCTTGAAGTATTTGATCACGATGCCGGCTTTCACGGTTTCCGACCATATTGGCAGGCAAGCAAATGGGGTCAAGCCGAAGGCCGACTGACCCCATGATATTTTGTGTACCGGAGACCTAGTGCAGGATCTGGCTCAGGAACAATTTGGTGCGCTCATGCTGCGGATTGGAGAAGAACTCTTCCGGTTCGTTCTGCTCCACAATCTGGCCCTGATCCATGAAGATCACGCGGTTGGCGACCTGACGGGCGAAACCCATTTCGTGGGTAACGCAGATCATGGTCATGCCTTCCTCGGCAAGGCTGATCATCACTTCGAGCACTTCCTTGACCATTTCCGGGTCGAGAGCGGAGGTGGGTTCGTCGAAGAGCATGATCCTGGGCTGCATGCAGAGCGATCGCGCAATGGCGACGCGCTGCTGCTGCCCACCCGAGAGCTGGCCGGGATATTTATTGGCCTGCTCGGGGATTTTGACCCTTTCGAGATAGTGCATGGCGCTCGCCTCGGCCTCGGCCTTGGGAACACCGCGCACCCAGATGGGGGCCAGCGTCAGATTTTGCAGAATGGTCAGATGCGGGAAGAGGTTGA